>NZ_CAHJWX010000001.1 GCF_903643065.1 Sphingomonas bacterium
CGGGTCGCGGTCGTCTCGGCCGCCGAGCCCGTCCAGCGCGCCCGCGTCCTCGCCCGCCCCGGCATGAGCGCGGCCAAGCTCGACGCCATCATCGCCCGCCAGCTCCCCGACGCCGACAAGCGCGCCCGCGCCGACTATGTCATCGCGACCGACGTGCCGCTCGACCAGACCCGCGCCGCCGTAACCAACGTGATCGCTTGCCTTGCCGGGCGGGCGGACTCATAGACCCGCCATGCGCGAGATCGTGTTCGACACCGAGACGACGGGCCTGAGCTTCGCCGGCGGCGACCGGCTGGTCGAGATCGGCTGCGTCGAGCTGTTCAACCGCTGCGAGACGGGCGAGATCTTCCACGCCTATTTTCACCCCGAACGCGACATGCCGGAGGAGGCCGCGCGCGTCCACGGCCTGCGCGCGGAGTTCCTGGCGCGTCACCCCGTCTTCACCGCGGGCGCCGACGATCTGATGGCGTTCATCGCCGACGCGCCGCTGATCGCGCACAACGCGCATTTCGATTTTAGCTTCCTCAACGGCGAACTGGCGCGCTGCGGCCGCGACCTCGTCTGCCTGTCCCGCATGATCGACACCCAGGCGATCGCGCGCCAGCGCCATCCCGGCGCCAAGCATTCGCTCGACGCGCTGTGCAGCCGCTACGGCATCGATCGGTCGCACCGCGTCCAGCACGGCGCGCTGCTCGACGCGCACCTGCTCGCGCAGGTCTATGTCGAGCTGATGGGCGGGCGCCAGATCGGCCTGACGCTGGTCAGCGACGCGCCCGCCGCCACGCCGCTGGCGACCGCGTCGTCCATCGCGCGCGCCGTCCGCCCGCCGCGCCGCTTCGCCGTGCTGGAGGGAGACAAGGCGCGCCATCGGGCGTTCCTCCAGACCGTCGTGGCCCCTCTCTGGGGAGAGGTCGCCGCCGGCTGACGCCAAGGAGCTTGAATCACATGGACATCCGCGTTTCGGGACATCAGGTCGCCACCGGCGATGCGCTCGCCACCCATGTCACGGACCGGATGCAGGGCATCGCCGACAAGTATTTCGCCCGCGCAATCTCCGCGCAGGTGACGTTCGGCAAGGGCCCGCACGATGCCGGCTTCACCTGCGACATCGTCGCGCACGTGATGCAGGGGCTGATGCTGAAGGGCCGCCACGACGCGCACGACGCCCGCGCCGCGTTCGACGGCTCGGCCGAGAAGATCGAGAAGCAACTGCGCCGCTACATGCGCCGAATCCACGATCGCCACGCGGGCGAGACCGCCGCCGCCGCCGAGGCGATGGGCTATGACAATGCCGGCTACACGTTGTTCGCCGAGCCGGCCGGCGAGGAAGAGGTCGCCGACGCGCCGCTGATCATCGCCGAGACCCGCGTCGACGTGCCCGACGCCAGCGTCTCGGACGCGGTGATGATGCTCGATTTGCGCAACACGGCGGCGCTGTTGTTCAGGAACTCCGGCACCGGCGCGTTCAACATGGTGTACCGGCGCGGCGACGGCACGATCGGCTGGGTCGAGCCCCAACGCGCGTAAGCGCGACCCGGTCAACGCGCGCCTAGGCTATCCACCACCGGCGGGCGGGGCTAGAGCGCCGCCCGCGATGGCCGACCTCAGCGATCTCCTGCGCCCGGACGCGGTGCTGTTCGGCCTCGCCGCCGCCAGCAAGAAGGCGCTGTTCGCCGCCACCGCCGCCACGCTGGCGTGCCAGACGGGAATCGAGGTCGGCGTCATCGCCGACGCGCTGGCCGATCGCGAAAAGCTCGGCTCGACCGGCTTCGGCGGCGGCGTCGCCATCCCGCATGCGCGCGCCAGCGGCGTGGACGCGGTGACGGCGGTGTTCGCCCGGCTGGCGCAGCCGCTCGCCTTCGCGGCGGTGGATGGCGAGCCGGTCGATCTGGTCTGGGTGCAGCTGTCCTCGCCCGACGCGGGCGCCGATCATCTCAAGGCGCTCGCGCGGGTCTCGCGCCGGCTGCGCGACCGGCCGTTCCTCGCCAAGCTGCGCGGCGCCGGCTCGCCCGACGCGCTCTACGCGCTGTTCACCGAGGATCGCGCGCGCGATGCCGCCTGACGCGGAACCCGCGCATTTCCGCGCGCTGGAGGCGCTGTACGAGGCCGCCGCGATCAACCGCGCGTTCGACAGCCGGCTGGAGATCGCCGAGCCCGGTGTCGCGCGCATCCGCTTCGTCATCGACGAGCGTCATTTCCACGCCGCCGGCGCCGCGCATGGCACCGTCTATTTCAAGATGCTGGACGACGCCGCCTTTTACGCCGCCAACAGCCTCGTCACCGACCGCTTCCTGCTGACGACGCAGTTCAACCTGCTGCTCACCCGCCCGCTCAAGGCCGGGCCGGTCACCGCCGAGGGCCGCTGGATCAGCGGCGCGCGGCGCGTGCTGATCGGCGACGCGCGGCTGCTCGACGCCGATGGGCAGGAGGCGGCGCGTGGGACCGGCACCTTCATGCGCTCCCGCATCCCGCTCGCCGATCTGCCGGGCTACCGGCGGTGACCGAGCGCTTGCCCACCGCGATGCTCGTCTCGGCGATGCTGCGGCGGGTCAACGATGCGGGCGGGTTCGGCGCGGTGCTGGCCAGGGGCGACGCGCAGGGCGGGGCGGTGCTGGTCGTGGCGACGCAGCGGGGCGCGGCGCCACGTCTGTACGAGCGCGGGATCGGGCCGGACGGCCGATCCGGCCTGATCGACTCGACGCCGGCCGACGATCTCGACGGCTATTGGCGCCGCCGCCGCCAGCGCGACCCCGATCTGTGGGTGGTCGAACTGGACAGCGCGGACGCGCAACGCTTCGCCGCTGAAACGATCGGCGCCGATTGATCCGCCCGTCCGGGTCAGGAAGGTGAGCGGTCCCGGCTCAGCAGCGCGTCGAAATAGGCGATGGTACGACCGAGCCCTTCGCGCAGCTGGACTCTGGGTTCCCAGCCCAGCTTTTCGCGGGCGAGATCGATATTGGGCTGGCGCTGCATGGGATCGTCCTGTGGCAGCGGGCGTGTGACGATGGTCGAGGCGGAGCCGGTCAGGTTGATCACCAGCTCGGCCAGCTCGTGGATGGTGAACTCGTTGGGATTGCCGATGTTGACCGGCCCGGTCACCTCGTCCGGCGTCTCCATCAGCTTCATGAAGCCGTCGAGCAGATCGTCGACATAGCAGAAGGACCGGGTCTGCCCACCATCGCCATAGATGGTGATCGGCTCGCCTTTCAGCGCCTGGATGATGAAGTTCGACACCACTCGTCCGTCGGCCGGGTGCATGCGCGGGCCATAGGTGTTGAAGATGCGTGCGACCTTGATCGCCAGCTTGTGCTGGCGGCGATAGTCGAAGAACAGCGTCTCCGCGCAGCGCTTGCCCTCGTCATAGCAGGAGCGGAAGCCGATCGGGTTGACGTTGCCCCAATAGTCCTCGCGCTGGGGATGCACCGCCGGGTCGCCATAGACCTCGCTGGTGGATGCCTGAAAGATGCGGCAGCGCAGCCGCTTGGCGAGGCCGAGCATGTTGATCGCGCCCAGCACCGACGTCTTGGTCGTCTGCACGGGATCATGCTGGTAGTGGATGGGCGACGCCGGGCAGGCGAGGTTGTAGATCTCGTCCACCTCCACGTAGAGCGGAAAGCTCACGTCGTGCCTGATGAACTCGAAACGCGGATGGCCGTGGAGGTGGTCCAGGTTGCGCTTGTCACCCGTGAACAGATTGTCCGCGCACAGCACCTCGTCGCCACGGTCCAGCAACCGGTCGATCAGGTGCGAGCCGAGAAATCCCGCCCCGCCGGTGACCAGCACGCGTCGCCGGCCATATACTTCACGCGCCATTGGAGAAAAGCCATCTTTCCCGGTAATTGCGGTTGCCTAACCCAACGGGGCGGCGTTGGCAAAGATGGGAGTGTACCGCGCGACGATCGTCCCGATAGAACAACGGCATGGCGTGTCCCCTCGGGATCATGGCCGTCCCAATGTCGCGGTGGATTGTCGGTAGTGGCTAAATGAGCTAATTCGATCACGAGGCATAGCGGAGCGACGCGTGCCGTTGATTACCGTCCGATCGCTGCGGCTTGAAGAGTTGCTTGTGCAAGAGTATCGTCCGTTCTCGGCCGAGCGTCGACGTACCGGCAGGGATGGCGGCGCGGCAGGCTTTAATGGCGTGGCGCTGCCCGGGGTTGTCCACGCACTGACCCAGCGCCGTAAGCGGCGCCATCGCATCCAATTGACCGCCGTGCTTGGCGATTTGGGCGTGGTTGCTGGCGCGTTCGCGCTGGGTGCCGCGCTATGGTATCGTAATCCACTTGATTATCATGCGCGCGACACACTGGCTGCGGTCCTTCCGGCCTATTCACTGATTGCGGTGACCCAGCATGCGTTCAGCATGGGAGTGGTGGCGCGTGCACGAGTCAGCGCGCTGAAGGCCTGCGGCGCCTTGGTGGTGGCGATCGGGCTAGTCGGCTTGGTGGCCTTCTTCCTCCAGGCGGTTGGGGGCGTGTCGCGAGGTGTAGTGGGCCTGGGCACAACTTTGGCGATTGGTGGGCTCTTCCTCAGCCGCACGCGCCTTGCCCTTCGCGCGCATCAGTTGCTCGGCGATGTGTCGATCAACGAGGTGGTCATCCAGGACGGCGTGGAGGCGCCGTTGCGTCCGGGCTCCATCCTGCTCGATGCCACGCGCGACGGCATCTCGCTCCGGCTCGATAGCCCGGAGATGCTGGATCGGCTGGGATGGTGTCTCCAGGCGGCCGATCGGGTGATCGTCGCCTGTCCCGAGGAGCGACGCAAGCTGTGGGTGTCCGCGCTCAAGAGCGCGAATGTCAACGCGGAGGTACTGGCCGCCGAACTAGATGCCATTGGGGCGATCGGTCTTGGCTATTACGAGGGCAGCACCACTCTCGCGGTGGCGAGCGCGCCCTTGTCGCTGCCTGACCGAGCGATCAAGCGCACGCTGGACCTAGTATTGGTGGTCGCGGCGACACCGCTGCTCGTGCCGTTGATGGCGTTGGTGGCGATAGCGGTCAAGCTGGACAGTCCTGGCCCCGTGTTCTTCCGCCAGCCGCGTGTTGGATTGGGGAATCGAGTGTTCCACATCTACAAGTTTCGTTCCATGCGTCTCGCCCACAGCGACGTAGCCGGCAGCCAGCTGACGACGCGCAACGACGTGCGCGTTACCCGGGTGGGTGAGTTCATTCGTCGCACCAGTTTAGACGAGCTGCCCCAAGTGCTGAACGTGCTCGCCGGCGACATGAGCATCGTCGGGCCGCGCCCTCATCCGCTGGCGGCGCTAGCGGCCGAGCGCCTCTATTGGGAGGTGGACTCCCGCTATTGGCACCGTCACGCCGTGAAGCCGGGCATGACAGGTCTCGCCCAAATCCGAGGGTTTCGCGGCAACACGGAAAAGGAGACGGATCTCACCAACCGCCTCCAGGCCGACTTGGAGTATGTCGCGGGCTGGTCGATCTGGCGCGACCTAGGCATCATCATCGCGACGTTTCGGGTGCTTACCCATCGCAATGCATTCTAGGCGCCTGCAGCATTGCCGAGCGCTGTCTCCAACCGTGATAACGTGCCCGCGCTGTTATTGTCGCGGTAGATCGGGCCGCATCACGGACTCGCCCGGCAGGCGTAGGCAGCAAAGTGAGCGACCAGACCGGTCGGGGCTCGCGCAAGGCAGCGCGACCGCGTTTGTGCCGTTGATCCGCGCGTGCACCAGCGGCTCCCATCGCACCGGATCGATGCGCCCGCGCGACCGGTCATCCAGTAACAACACTTTCCATCCCGCGCGATGGAGCGACCTGCGGCAATGCGAGCCGACGCAACCCGCGCCGCCGTGACCAGAACCGTCGACACAGGAACGCATTTATCCTGTTGATCGGGACGGACGGTTTCTTCCCGTTTCCAAGGGCTGGCGTCGCCAAGCCGCGCTTGCTAGCAGGCGGCCTTCAATGAGGCGAAGGCGCTCGTCGCCCAGCCGGGCCTACGCCCGGCTTTAGGGGAATGTTCGTGAAGGCAGTGATACTCGCCGGCGGCCTCGGCACCCGTTTCAGCGAGGAGACGTCCACCCGACCAAAGCCGATGATTGAAATCGGTGGCCGGCCGATCCTGTGGCACATCATGAAAATCTACGCCGCGCACGGGGTCAACGACTTCGTCATATGCTGCGGCTATAAAGGCTACGTCATCAAGGAATATTTCGCCAACTATTTTCTGCATATGTCAGACGTGACGATCCACTTGGAAGCAAACAACCTGATCGTGCACGAACGTCGCGCGGAACCGTGGGTGGTGACGCTGGTCGACACGGGTGATGACACGATGACTGGCGGGCGATTGAAGCGTGTCGCCGATCATGTGCGCGACGAGGAAGCGTTCTTCTTGACCTATGGTGACGGGGTGGGAGACGTGGACATTACCGCTACCTTGGCTTTCCATCGCTCGCACGGGCGCCTCGCCACGCTGACCGCCACCTATCCGCCCGGCCGGTTCGGCGCGGTGGATATCGAGGAAGGCCGGGTACGCGACTTCCTGGAAAAGCCGCAGGGTGACGGCGGCATGATCAATGGTGGCTATTTCGTGCTCTCGCCCCGGGTGCTCGACTATATCAAGGACGATACCACGACCTGGGAACAGGAACCGCTGCGAACCTTGGCATCCCAGGGGCAACTCATGGCCTGGGAGCACCGGGGTTTCTGGCAACCCATGGATACGCTGCGCGACAAGCAGCAGCTGGTCGCGCTGTGGGAAGACCGTCGTGCACCGTGGAAGGTCTGGTAGTCGCGATGAACCGCGCGTTCTGGCGAGGCAAGCGTGTTTTCCTGACAGGTCATACCGGCTTCAAGGGCGGGTGGCTGGCGCTGTGGCTGGCCGGCGCGGGCGCCGAGGTGCATGGCTTTGCGCTTGAGCCGCCCACCACGCCCAACCTGTTTGATGAAGCGTGCGTCCAGGCAAGCCTCGCCTCGCATGTCGTGGGCGACATCCGGGATGCAGCCCTGGTTGGACGCGCGCTCGCGGCGGCGGCACCGGAGGTCGTGTTCCACATGGCCGCCCAGCCGCTAGTGCGCCTGTCCTATGACCAGCCGCTGGAGACGTTCGCTACCAACGTCATGGGCACCGCCCACCTATTGGAAGCGGCTAGGCGGGCAGGTGGCGTGCAGGCCCTGGTCAGCGTGACCACCGACAAATGCTACCAGAACAAGGAATGGTTCTGGTCGTATCGCGAGGACGAGCCGCTGGGCGGTCATGACCCTTATTCCGCCAGCAAGGCATGTGCCGAGCTGGTCACCGCCGCTTGGCGGACTTCGTTTGCCGTCGATGGCGCTCCCCGGATCGCCAGCGCCCGCGCTGGCAACGTGATCGGTGGCGGCGATTGGGCGCTGGACCGGCTGGTGCCCGACGCCCTGCGGGCCTTTGACGCGGGCACCGAGCTGGCGGTGCGTCGTCCGGCTGCGGTTCGCCCGTGGCAGCACGTGCTGGAACCGCTGTCTGGCTATATCCGGCTTGCCGAGCGGCTGTGCGACGCGGACGGCGATAAGGCGGCCGGGGCCTGGAATTTCGGACCCGCCGAGGCCGATGCGCGGCCGGTGTCCTGGGTTCTTGACGAACTGGCGCGCACCTTGCCGGAACTCGGCTGGCGGGCGACCGGGGAACCGAGTGTCCATGAAGCCGGACTACTCAAGCTCGACAGCGCCAAGGCGCGCGGCCTGCTCGGCTGGGCGCCTCGCTGGGGGCTCGCCATCGCGCTGGCAAATACGGCGGCGTGGCATCGGGCATGGCGCTCGGGCGCCGACATGGGCGACGTCACGCGCGTACAAATTGCCGCCTACGAAGAGGCGGCCGTCGTTGCTTGAGGCGCGGTTCGCCGTGGCAGACACGCCCCTTGCCGGCCTGAAGCTGGTCACGCGCGCCATGCGGGGCGACGAACGCGGTTTCCTGTCGCGGCTCTACTGCGCCGACGAACTGGCCGGAGCAGGGTTCGATCGACCGATCGCGCAGATCAACCAGACGTTGACGCGCGCGCCCGGCTTGATCCGGGGAATGCACTTCCAGCATGCCCCCCATGCGGAGGACAAATTCGTCAGCGTGCTCCGCGGCGAGGTGCTGGACGTCGCGGTGGACCTGCGCGCGGGCTCGCCCACCTTTTTACGCTGGCATGCCGAGCGGTTATCGGCAGAAAATCGGCGCTCGTTCTTCATCCCGCGCGGTTTCGCGCACGGCTTTCAGACACTCACAGCTGATTGCGAGCTGTTCTACCTCCATACTTGTCGGTACGCGCCGGAAGCGGAAGGCGGGTTAAATCCGTTTGATCCGCGGCTTGCGATCAGCTGGCCGCTCCCGGCCGCCGACGTATCGGCTCGTGACCGGAACCACCCCATGCTTACCGTTGATTTCGCAGGGATCACCTTATGAACTGTCGTCATTGCGGCGCCCCGCTGGCGTTGCCGCTGATCGACTTGGGGTCGTCGCCGCCGTCCAACTCTTATCTGAGCCGAGCCGCATTGTCGTTTCCAGAGACCTGGTACCCGCTGCGGGTTGCGGTATGCGAGACATGCTGGCTGGTTCAGACGGAAGATTTCGCGAAACGAGACGAGTTCTTCTCGGGGGAATACGCCTATTTCTCTTCCTTCTCGACCAGTTGGCTGCGCCATTCAGAGGCGTATGTGGCCAACATGACGAATATGCTGGGTTTGGGTCCGCAGTCGCTGGTGGTGGAGGTCGCGGCGAATGACGGGTACCTACTCCAATATGTGACGGCGCGCGGCATTGGCGCCCTTGGCGTCGAGCCGACCGCCAGCACCGCAGCCGCTGCGCGTGAGAAGGGCATCGAAATCGTCGAGGAGTTCTTTGGCGCCGAACTGGCTCGCCTGCTGGTTAGCGAGGGTCGCGCAGCGGACCTGACGGCTGCCAATAACGTGTTGGCGCACGTGCCCGACATCAACGACTTCGTGGCTGGTTTTGCGATCCTGTTGAAGCCGAATGGCGTGGCCACTTTCGAGTTCCCGCATCTCGTCAACTTGGTCCAGCAGCATCAGTTCGACACAATCTACCACGAGCATTATTCGTATTTGTCGCTGACCGCGGTTGAGCACATCTTCGTGGCCAACGGCCTGCCCGTCTTCGATGTGGAGGAGGTTGGTACCCATGGCGGCTCGCTTCGGGTGTACGCGCAGCGCGCGGACACGGGCACCCGCCCGGTTTCTCCACGCGTGGCAGCGCTGCTGGAAGCCGAACGCATCGCAGGGATCGCGACGCCTGCCTATTACACAAGGCTGCAAGATCAGGCGGAAACCATCGCCGACGCGCTCAACGACTTTCTGATCGACGTGCGCCGCCAAGGCAAGAGCGTCGCGGGCTACGGCGCGGCCGCCAAGGGCAACACCTTGCTCAACTTCGCCGGCATCCGCCCTCACCTCCTGCCCTGGGTGGTGGATCGCAATCCGGCGAAACTGGGGAAGTTCCTGCCCGGCAGTCGGATCCCGGTGGTCGGCGAGGAGAGGCTGCGCGAGGAGAGGCCGGACTACATTCTGATCCTACCCTGGAATCTGCGCGACGAGGTGACGCAGCAATTGTCCTACGCCCGTGAGTGGGGTGCTCGTTTCGTGACCGCGATCCCGGAGCTTGTGGTCACGTGACGGTGGCCGTCACCGGGGCGGCGGGCTTCGTCGGCGCACACGTGATACGCGCGCTGGTGGCGCGGGGCGAGGAAGTGGTGGGAGTGGACCGCGCCGCGCCGCGTGCCCCCGTGCCCGGCGTTCGCTACGTCCAGCTGGATATGGAAGATGCGGGGTCGGGCGCTTTCCGCGCGATGGGGTCACCCGATCAGCTCGTCCATCTCGCCTGGGGCGGCCTACCTAACTACCTGTCGCGTCACCATTACGAGCGCGAGTTGCCGCTCCACTACCGTTTCCTGGCGACGGTCACGGATTCAGGGTTGCCGGCCATGCTGGTGACGGGCACCTGTTACGAATATGGCATGGTGGACGGCGAACTGGCCGAAGATCGGGCACCGCAGCCCGCCAACCCTTATGCCTGGGCTAAGACAGCGCTGCTCGACCAACTCCGGTTTCTTCAGGCGGAGCGATCGTTCGCGCTCACTTGGGCGAGGTTGTTCTATGTATGGGGGGAGGGTCAGGCATCATCCTCCCTTTACCCGCTGCTCGGCGCGGCGATCGCGCGCGGCGACCGGACGTTCCCCATGTCAGCGGGAGAGCAACTGCGTGACTATCTGCCGGTGACGGAGGTGGCGACAATCCTGGCGGCACTGGCTTCCCGGCGCGGCGACGACGGCGTGGTCAACATCTGTTCTGGTACGCCTGTGTCGGTCCGGACGCTGGTAGAACGCTGGATCTCGCAGAGCGGTGCCGATATCGTCCCCGATCTCGGGCACTATTCCTATCCGACTTACGAGCCGCTCGCCTTCTGGGGCTCGTCCGCCAAGCGTCGCGCGCTGCTGGGCGACTGAGGATGGGCAGGACCGTGCTGGCCATTCTGTCAGGGCGCATCTGGATGGCGGGCATGAACTTTCTCTTCGTGCCCTTCTACATCCGCTTCCTCGGCATCGAGGCTTATGGCCTGATCGGATTTTTTGCCACGGTGATGGCCACCTTCGCCTTGCTTGATCTCGGTCTGTCGCTGACGATCAATCGCGAACTGGCGCGCCGCGCCGGCGACCTCGGCGCGCGCGGGGCTTCGCGCGATCTATTGCGCACGCTCGAGGCGGTATATTGGTCGGTCGCGGTAGTGGTCGGCGGTGTCATCGCCCTCGCCGCCCCGCTGATCGTGCGCCATTGGCTCAACGTGAAGGGCATGCCCGTCGAGACGGCGATCGCCGCGGTACGGGTGATGGGGCTGACCGCTTTGCTGCGCTGGCCGGTGCCCCTGTACGTCGGCGCGCTGTTGGGATTGCAACGTCAGGTTCTGTTGAGCGCCATCACCGCCGCTGGCGCGACGCTGGGCTCGGGCGGAGCCGCGTTGATCCTCCTGCTTGGCGCGCGGCAAGTCGCCGTCTTTTTTCTGTGGCAAGCCGTCGCGGCGGGCGCGATGGTGGTGGTGCTGCGCGCGATGGTTTGGCGCAGTTTGGCGATGCCGGGTCATGTGGCGACCCCGCGCTGGAGCAGCATGGGGTCGACGGTCGGCTTCTCGGCCGGCGTGACGAGCATCACTCTCCTGTCCATCCTGGTCGGACAGCTTGACAAGGTCGTGCTGGCACGCGCGCTGCCGCTGGGTGTGTTCGGCTTCTACACGCTGGCGAGCGCGATTGCCGTGACCGTCAGCACCGCAGGATCGGCGATGGAGGGTGCGGCTTTCCCCGCCATCGCACGGCTGGTGGCCGAGGACGCGACGGCGGCGATCGCCCGACTGTACCATGCCGCTACGCAAGGGCTCGTGCTGATCGTCGTGCCCGCGGCGGTCACGGTGATCCTATTCGCGCCGGAGCTGCTCGCCTTCTATCTTCGTGATCCGGCGGTGGCGGCGGGAACCGCGCCGCTGCTGCGGGTGCTGATGACCGGGCATGCGGTTCTTGCGCTGATGTTCCTGCCGCTGTCGCTTCAGCTTGCCCATGGCTGGACCAGCCTGTCGATCTACAAAAACACATTGTCACTGGTGATCTTCGCGCCGGTGCTGCTCGTGCTCGTGCATCGCTTGGGCGCGATGGGCGGCGCGGTGACGTGGCTGTTGCTGACGCTGAGCTATCTCGTGATCGAGATTCCGGTGATGCATCGCCGGCTGTTGCCGGGCGAGCAGTGGCGCTGGTATTTGGGGGACATTGCCTGGCCGGCGCTGGTCGCGGTGGGGGTGCTGGGCGCAGTGCGGCTTGCGCTGCCGTCGGGGGCGAGTTCCTGGCCGGCAATGGCGGTGATCGGCGGCGGCTGGATGCTGGCGGCCATCGCCTGCGCGATGGCGCTGCCGACGCCACGCGCGGCGGTGCTGGCGCGCGCACGCGGGCTCGCCGCTCGATGAAGTGTTTCACGTGCGACCGATCGGCCGCGATTCGTCGAAGCGCCGCGCAATGCCGATGCTTTTATCGATGCAGGCCAGCTTTCTGAAGCGCCTCCCCCCTTGTCCTGTTCTCGGGCTCGGTCAGAGGGCGGGGTCCGGCCAGCCCGACCGGGACAATCGCGCGCGCAGGGCATCTGCGTCCGTCATTCCCCGGAACTTGCCCAGCAGCGACCGCTTCAGAAACGGAAAGCCCCGATCCATCAAGTCCAGCGGCGAGCCCAGCGTGGGGTCGCCACTGACGTCGATGGGATGATCCCGTGCCGTCTCCGGCCGCAGTCGCACTCCGATGCGCTGTTTCCAGCTCGGCGAGGCGGGCCGCACGGGCATGTAAAAAAACGAGCCCACGCTCATCTCGGCGCTGGCCACCCGCGCGAGCCACGTCTCCTGGGCTACCACCACCGAGCTGAAGTCGTTGTAGCACCAGTCAGGCGACAGCACCGCCGATAACGCCGCCACGCGCGCGGGGCTCACGTCCTTCAGCACGAAGGCGAAGGAGGAGACATGGTTCTCCACTGTCGCGGACGCCATGAATCCGGTCAGATCCCAACGCGCGCGGGCCACGTGACCGTCCATGTCGCCGAACGGGCCAAAGACGGAGTCGTTCTGAACATAAGCCGTGGCACCTGGCGAGTGCGTCGCGATCAGCCGAAGCCCCAAGCCATAGGCCGAGAAATCGAAGCCCGGCAGACCCTTCCATGCGACCGCGTCCGCCAAGTCGAAATTGGGTAGGTCGGCTGGTGACGACGTGGCGCAGATGACGAGCAGCCCGCCCGCAAGCGCGCGCACCCGGGCCAGTATCGCTTCTTGGTCCCGATCAAGCCGTCCGGTGGGCACGAACAGGAACAGCAGATTCCACCGGTCGCGCGGAGCGGGTGGGCGCAGCACGGCGAACGGCGGCGCGGGACGGCGCGCGGTCCATCGCCTCTGTAGGCGTAGTCGTCGAATTTGGAGCGACGGATGCGACGACGTAAAGGTCCAGTCGCACTCCAGCAGCGAGGCGGGCGAGCGGATCACCGTTCGCGTCACCGGCTCAGCCGATCCCGCCAGCGTGCCAGTCCGAACTTTCCGTGCAGCTTGACGTGGCGCAGTGTCCGGTGGAGCTGGCCCTTTGCCTGGTATGACCAATGGTCTGGCCGCGCCTTGCCGCCTAAGTCTTCAAGCCGCCGGCGCAGGCCCGCCACCCGTTCCCGGTTTGCCGGCGTCAGCGTGCGCAGTACGGCGGGCGCGTCGAACAGGTATAGCTCGCGCCCAATCCAAGTCTGCAGGGCCGCACGGCCCGTGTCGCTCTGCCTGATTTCCGGGAACTCGGCCACGAACAGGTCCACGAAGCCGGCATAGGCCTCGACCTGATCATTGATCTTTGGCGCGGACATCGATCCGGACGTGCTGCCGGCGTGCAGCCGATAGGCGCAGCCCGTGTCGGTGCCGGCGTGTTTGTAGCCCAGCCGGGCGAGCCGCAGGAACAGAAGGTGGTCGGCATACAGGATGCGCGGCAGGTGAGGCATCCCGCCGACACGTACATAATCACGCGCGCGAAATAAGTAGCCGGTGCCCACCGAGTCCCGGAAGTTCCACGCCATGGCCGCCGCCATGTCGAGCCAGCTTTCCCGCTCGGGGACGGGCTTGCCCGGTCGGATCGGCCGGCCTTGCACGTCGACCAAGTCGAGCATCATCTGGTACAGCGTAGCGTTTGGATGCGCGCGTGCCATGGCTTTGGCTAGACCGGCGAAGCGCGGGTAGAACCAGTCGTCATGCCCCACGAAGGTGGTGAGCGGGTTCGATTGTGCGAACCGCTCCGCAACCGCTAGTCCGCGATGCCAGCTATGATAGATATCGAGAGGCCGATCCGACTCGATCAGCTCGATTCTGGAATCGTTGAATGCGCGCACCGTGTCGCGTGTCCGGTCGGTGCTGTAATTGTCCAGCACCACCAGCTGCCAACCCGGATCATCCTGCGCGATCAGGCTTGCCACCAGCTGATGAACATACGGCTCGCCATTTCGCACGGGCAGCACGACCAGAAGCGGCGACTCGTCGGCGCGCGCGCTTGGGGGTGGAAAGGGCATGGTCATGGGCGTCGCTATAGGCGGATGATTGATGCGGGTCACCGCCGCCGACGCTGGCCCCACCAGTGATGGCGCAGGAATTGCTGCGTGGCGTTGAAGCGTCGAAGAGTGACGAACAGGCGTGCTGGCTTATAGGGCTGGCCCACCAGCGTGGCTGCGGGCACGCCGTCGGCCACTTCATCGTACAGGGCCAGCAGGTCGGTCAGCCCGGCGCGCTCGCCAGGCCCGAACGTGGCACGGATCACGGGCACGGTCAGTACCGACAATTCACGCGCGAGCAGAGCGGCGATCGCCGAGCGGCCAGCGTCCGTATCCGCGAAGCTTGCGAGCTCGTCTCGCATGATTCGGATGAACTCCTGCATGGCGCGAAGATGGGCGGCGTGCTTCTCCCGGCTGGGTGTGCCGGATGTGCTAGACCCGTGCCGCCGGTAGGAAAACCGGCTGGTCAGCGTACAGG
The DNA here is from genome assembly GCF_903643065.1 of Sphingomonas bacterium. GTDB lineage: Bacteria > Pseudomonadota > Alphaproteobacteria > Sphingomonadales > Sphingomonadaceae > Sphingomonas. The sequence goes on from NZ_CAHJWX010000001.1 coordinate 14,500, forward strand.
CCTTGTACGCCAATCGCGTCAAGCGCGTGAACACCAGCCAATCGGCGTAGAGCAGCATGGGCAGGTCGGGAATCCCGCCCACCCGCCGCCAGTCGCCCGCGCGGAACACATAGCCCGTGCCAAAGCTGTCGCGCAGCGACCAGCACAGCTGACCCAGCAGCGAGGTCCAGCCTTCTTGCTCGGGGACCGGTCGGCAGGGCCGCGTACGGCCGTCATTCTCGTCGATCAAATCGAACAACGTTTGATATAAGGAGGCGTCCGGGTGCTCGGTCACCAGCCGCGCGATGTCGGCGAGGAAATTGGGGTGGAACAGGTCGTCATGACCCAGGATGGTGACCAGTCGGTCGGCCGGCTCGTTCGCCATCAAGTCGTGGGCGCGGTGCCAATTGGCGTGGATCGGTAGCGGCTCGTTCGCGGGAATAACGGTGATGCGCGGGTCATGGTAGCGCGCCAGGCGCTCGGACGTCCCATCAGTACTGGCGTTTTCGAGAACGACCAGCCGCCATGCCGTGTGCGATTGGGCAAGGACGCTGTGGATCGCGGCGTCCACATGATGCCCTCCGTTGCGGACCGGTAGATAGACGACGAACTCGGGAAACATCGGAGACTCTCGTTCGACGCTGGGCCGGTCGCTCCTTTGCGCATATGCCCCAAGGGATGCAACGAAGGCGCAGCCGGGCAGGATGCCTTGCCTTTCCGAAAACGATACCGCATCCGGCGCGCGATGAGGTTTCGGCAGCTCCAGCGCATATGCGCCCCTCGGCCTGATCATGGCTGATCCGGGACGGAACGGGATCAATAGCGGCATTGCTCCCAGTCGGCGCGCCGTCATTGGCAGCGCGGGCGCGGCGCTGACGAGTTTGGCCGGACAGGGCGGCACGCAAGGCTTTGGCGCGCAAGGGGGTGGCTTGGCGCCCGTGCCCGGTGGTTTACCGCTTGATGCGCGCGCCCATGGTGTCGTGGGCGATGGACGGACGGACGATACCCGGGCTGTGCAGGCATTTCTGGACCTCTGCGCGGCATCGGGCGGTCGCATCGCGCATTTCGGCGCCATGGTCGTGCGCATCACCGGGCCGTTACGAAGCCAGGGTGTTGGCATCGTGTTCGAGCCGGCGAGCTATGGTGGGGCGGCCGCGCCAGGTTTTGTCGCGTCGGGTGCCGGCTATACGGCGCTGACTGTGACGGGGTCGGTGGCCGATCTTTGCGTCACGCTGACTGGCGAGGGCACGGCGGATATCCGCGATGACGGCCGGATGACAGGCGATCGTCGCCCCCGCATAAACGGCATCTCCTTCGGCTCGGACGAGGACAATGGCGTCTTTTCTTTGTCTACCGTTCGCTGGGTGCGTGTGAACAACTTGGCCGGCTTCGGCATACGCCACATCCAGTGCTGGGATTGCGCCTTTCTCTCGATCAGCGTGGAGCGATGCGGGCGCGAGGGGGTCTATGCCTTTGAGGTGGCGACCAGAGGGCCGAGCACCTGCAACGAGACCAGCTGGGTGCGGCTCCAGGTGGAGCAGTCCGTGAGCGGCGCCATCCGGATCGATCCCGCGACCCTTTCCTGTAGCTTCGTCAAGATCCATAGCGAGCGCGCGATTGCCAGCGGCATGGCGCCGACCTGGTTGCTTGGCGGCGCATGCATCTTTGACTCCGTCCGGCTCACCGCTGCCAACCCGGGCCAGGCGTCGGCCGCCGTGGTCAGCAACCAGGCGGATATCCGGAACTTGCGCGTCGAGGGCAGTATCCCCGTTTCGGTGGACGCCAGCGGCGGGGTAGTCAATTTCCACAATCCCAGTGCCGAGCTCCATCCCTCGGCTAACCAGAGCGGCATCGTCAATGTGGTTGGCGGCACCGTATCGGTACTGGTGGGTGCTGGTTGGAACCTGTTCGGTTGCGCGGTCTCGCGGCTGGAGGCCGGTTTCATGCCACCCGATCTCAGCGCCACGGTAAGCAATTGCTCAGTTGGCCAAATAGCGCCCCAGGCCGGGTCGGACCAGGGAGAACTGGTCCTGACAGCGACGCGGGTCGCCGGTGCGAGGGTGGCGGGGACGGGGCGGCTACGAGCCTTGCACCTGTTTGCCGAAAGCCAGCTCACGCCCGAAGGCGGGACGCTGAGCTGTGTGGACCAAACCATCACGGTGGACGCGTCCTCACGCATCGTCGGCAGCGTGGTCCTCCAGCGCGCGACGTTGCGGCTGGCCGGGACGGTGACCGGGGCGCTCGCCATCCGTGGGCCTGTCCATGACGCACGGGCGTCCGACGGGGCCGTTGTCGGCGGCCCGGTGACAGGCTGGGGACCGCCAAGCGTTCCCGGCACCCCCGGCGCGTGGAGTGCAAATCTAGCGCTGTCGTCCCCTGCGGGGCAGGCGACCCCGTCCGTCCGCGTCGTGACCGGCTGGCGCTACGCGGCTGGGGCGTGGCGGGCGATGAAAATCGGGGTCGAGCCATGACGATCGTGACGAGTGGCGGCGCGGCACGACGACCGCGCCGGCGGCGGTCCGGCCAACGTGAGGTCGGGTTCGGGGCGTTTCTTGCCTCGGGCCCTGCGGCATGGCGCGGTCAATCGGGCGCTGCCACGGCCGCGATGCTGATGGTCGCGGTCATGATGGTATTGGGAGGCGGCATTCCCGGTGTTCTCGCGACGCTGGTCGTCGGGGCAGCGGCACTGGTGCTGCTTGCTTGCTTGCCGGCTTCGGGTTTCGGCGCAGCGCTGCGCGCGCAGCCCGCGCTGTTCCGGATCGGCCTGGCGGGCGCGGCACTGCTGCCCTTGCTTCAAATCGTACCCCTGCCTCCTTCGGTTTGGCAGGGTTTACCCGGTCAGGCTCTGCGCATCCGAACGTTGGAACTCGCCGGATTATCCGCCAGCTGGCAGCCGCTCAGCGTCGCACCCGTGTTCACTGCCGGGGCCGCGGTGATCGCCATTGCCTTCGCGGCGCTGGTGACGGTTCTGCTAGCGGTCTCCGTGGCGGACCTTCGTCGCGTGGCCTGGATGATCTTGGGGCTGGTTGGGGTGAATTTCCTGATCGGTCTGGTTCAGGTCGGGTCGGGCGGGGCAGCCTTTGATTTCTACACTGATTCCGACCGGGGCGCATTTATCGGCTTGTACGCCAACAAGAACCATGCGGCGCTGATCTTGGCGGCATCCGTGCCGATCGCGGCCTACCTCCTCGACTCCCGCCGGGAGGCGAGGGCAACGCGTGCTTGGCTTGGCCTCTATGCCGGCCTGGTCGCCGTGGCGCTGGTGACGACCAACAGCCGGGCCGGCATCGTGCTGGGCGCGCTCGCCCTGATATCGACGGCAATCCTGTACGTGCGCTCCGTGCGGCCGGCCTATCTGGTCGCTGGCGCGGTGGCGGCGATCGCGGGCATTGTCCTTATCAGTACCACCCCCGCGTTCGAGAAGGTTTTCAGCCGTTTCGAGGTTGTTGACCAGGATTTGCGCTGGCAATATCTGGCGACCAGCAGGTGGCTCGTCGAGCGATACTGGACGCTGGGTTCCGGGATCGGCAGCTTCAGCACCTTGTACGCAATCGGCGAACCTCTCGCCGTGGTCAGGCCGACCTATGTCAACCAGTTGCACGACGAGTATCCGCAGTTGCTGATCGAAGCGGGCCTGCCTGGCGCGTTTGCCCTCTTGGCGCTTCTCTCCGGCGTCGTACTGCAGGCCGCGAAGGTCTGGCGACGGGGGGAGCGGGCGGCGAGGCTGCCGCTGGCCTGCGGAGGCTTGGTGCTGCTGCTGGTGGCGCTTCACAGCTCAGTGGACTACCCGCTGCGCCGACCGGCCGTGCTGCCGATCTTCGCGCTGGCGATCGCTCTTGTCGTGCGGGGAGATCTCGTCCCGACCAGGCGACTCGTGCACCGTGAACAACGAGCTTGAGTCGTCGCGGTCAGTGCTGCTACCTCCGGGGTAGGGAAGGGACCATGGCCTTCCAATTGCTTTCACCAGGAAAGAGCCGGTGACCTTGAAGTATGTGTTCGCGGCCGGCGTCGTCACAATATTGTCAGCTTGCGCGGCCCACGACGATCTGCCGACCGGTGTCGGGGCGTTTCCGGCTGTCGCGGCAACGGCTCCGCGCCCACTTGACCTGGAAGAATACCGCATTGGGCCGCGTGACGTTCTGATGGTGTCCGTGTTCAACGAGCCCGGCTTGACGTTCAACCAGCTGCCGGTATCCAGCGGCGGAACGGTCGCCCTGCCGCTGATCGGTAGCATTCCGGCGGCCGGGCGTACCGCGGCGCAGCTCGGCGACGACATCAACGCTCGCCTCAACGCGCGCTACCTGCGCAATGCACGGACTGCCGTCTCTGTAGTCACCGCGACCAACTATACGGTCACGGTCGACGGTGCCGTCGAGAAGCCGGGAATCTATGACATTCCCGGCCGGCTGATGCTGTCGCAATCGCTGGCGCTTGCGGGTGGCGGCGCCCAATTCGCCAAGTTCGACGAAGTCATTGTGGTGCGCGAAGTGAACGGGCAACGCTATGCTGCCCGCTTCAATATCAATGATATCCGTGCGGGCCGTGTCCCCGATTTGGAGCTGCATCAGGCAGATACGGTCATCGTTGGCATCAACTATGCCGCAAGGCTGTTTCGCGACATCGTGGCCACCCTTCCTAGCGCCGCAGCGGTGTTCGTGGCCCTTGGGCGCTGATTGGGCAGACACATCGTGCAGTTCAACATGACTACAGACGCGGGCTTCGAGGTCCCGCAGGAATCGCGCGCGTCGGACGACACGAAGTCGTTAAACCTGCGTGAGTTGTGGGCCGCGGTTTACCGATCGCGCTTCTGGATCGCGCTCATCATGGGTGCCTGCATCGCCGGTGCCGTTGCCTACTCGTTGGTGGCGACGCGACTGTACAAGAGCAAGGTCTCGATCGAGGTGCGTCAGGAGGCGGAGAAGGTCCTTGGCACCGAAGCCGACCGTGAGGGTGCGGCGTCCAAGAACGATGCCGAGCGCTTCCTGCAGACGCAGCTTCAGATCATCCGCAGTCGCGGTGTAGCCCAGGCGGTAGCAGAGAACCTAGGCCTATACCGTGGCGACGCCTTCCTGGACACCATGAAGGTCAAGCCCGCAGAAGCGGGCACGCCTAATCAGTCGCTTCAAGAGATCCATCGCGAGCAGGTGGAGCAGGTACTGATCGCCAAGGTGAACGTTGAGTATACGGGCAACACGCGTATCGCCGAACTGACGTTCGTCAGCCCCGACCCGCGCCTGTCCGCGCGGGTGGCCAACGCCTATGCGGACGGCTTCATCCGCAACAATCTCGCCCGCAAGTTCGACAGCTCGTCCTACGCGTTGGAGTTCCTGCGCAATCAGCTAAGCGAGGCGCAGCAGCGGCTGGAGCGGGCCGAGCAGCAGGCGTTGGCCTATGCGCGTCGGGTGCGTCTGGTGGATCCGAGCAACGCGGCGGGTAGCGTATCGGGAGCACCTCAATCTCTGCTCTCGGCGCAGCTGGTGCAGCTGAACCAGGTATATTCGGGTGCGGTGGCGGACCGAATTGCCGCCGAAGAGAAATGGCACCAGACGCAGGCGCTGCCTGACTTCAGGGTGCCCGAGGTCCTCGCCAATCCTGCTGTCCAGACGCTGCTGGAGCAGCGCGCCCAATCCGCGGCTACCTACCGCCAGCAACTCAGTACCCGCCAAGCCGACTATCCGACGGTCGTGGAAGCTGCCGCCCAAGGCCGTGAGATCGATCGGCAGGTTCGCGCCATCGCCACCGATGTGCGTCAGACCGTCAAGAGCCAGTATGACGTGGCGGTAAGCCGCGAGCAGACGCTGGCGCGGCAGATCGAGCGCCTGAAAGGAACTACCTTGGACGAGCAGAGCCAGGGTATCCAGCTTTCCATTCTACGTCGCGAAGCGGAGACCAGCCGCCAACAATATGACGCTTTGTTGCGCCGTTACAATTCGCTCAACGCGGAAGCCGGCGTACAGACCAATAATCTGAGCATTGTCGACAAGGCGGAGATCAGCGAGGCTCCTTCCTGGCCCCGGCTGCCGCTGATCCTGGCATTGGCGATCTTCGTCGGCCTGCTGCTGTCGTTCGCTTGTGTGGTGCTGCGCGAGCAGTTGTTCGATGCGGTACGCGTTCCCGACGATATCACTGGCCGGCTGCGCCTGCCGCTCCTGGGTAGCATTCCGCAGACGGCAAACATCCAAGCGGAGATTGCCGATCCGAAATCCTCGATCAGTGAAGCATTCAACAGCGTGCGCACCGCCTTGGCACTATCGGAGGGCGGGATGCCGCGCACCGTCCTGTTCACCTCCAGTCAGGCCGGTGAAGGCAAGTCTTCGTCCTGCCATGCGCTTGCCTTCAGCATCGCGCGGCTCGGCAAAAAGGTCATCATTGTTGATGCGGACTTGCGCCGTCCCAATGCGCATCGGTTGTTCGGTGTCGGCAATCAGGACGGCCTCACCAATGTGCTGGCCGGTTTCCTGCCGGCGGCTGCCGCCATCCAGTCGCCGCGCGGCGACGGTGTTGATCTGCTGCCGGCCGGCGAGATACCGCCCAATCCGTCCGAGCTGGTCAACAGCGCGCAGTTCATGGCTCTCATCAACGAGCTGACCGGGCGCTATGATGCGGTACTGATCGATTCCGCTCCCGTCTTGGGCATCGCCGATGCAATTATTCTGGCGAGTGAGGTCGAGGCCACGGTGTTCGTGATCGAAGCCGGACGCAATTCGGTGCGCGGCGCGACCAACGCGATCGCGCGTCTGCGAGGCAGCAGCAGCAGCCTCGCCGGCGCGCTGCTCACTAAGTACGATCCCGGTCGGCTCGGCTATGGCTATGGCAGCGACTATCGCTATGAGTATCGGTACCAGTCGTGACGCTCCGCAATGCTGGCCACGCCGCGTGGAGGCAGGCGGCTTTCCCGCTGATCCTCGCCGTGTCGCTGATTGCGGTACTGGCCTATTATGTCGGTGCGACCCTGCGTGTCGCGGCGCTCCGAAATGCCGATGGTGCTTCCCTGGCCCTGATCGTGCAGCAGGGTACTCGTGCGGCGCGCGCCGGACCGACGGACGTGGGGGCGCTCGCCGCGGATCCGCTGGACCAGCAGGCCGTGAATGGGGTGATTGTGGCGCGGGCGCGCTCATCGGGAGACATGAGCCGCGCCGCGCGACAGGTTGAGCTGCTCCGGCACATGGGGTGGCGCAGCACGGTGGCGCTGCAAAACTTGCTGTGGCGCGCTGCCGCAACGGGCGATCAAGCGCTGGTCATGGATGCGTTGGATGCGCTGCTCCGTCGGGAGCGGCTGTTGGGGCAGATCTACCCGATCCTAAACGTGATGACGCTAAACCCGGACTCGCGCGCATTGCTGGTGCAGCGGCTCGCCGGCCGACCACCCTGGCGCCGCTATTACCTCATGTCCGCATCCGATCTGGTTCGCGCGCCGGAAGTGGAGGGCCGATATTTGGTCATGCGTGAGGTCCAACGTCGCGGTGATCCCTTGGCTCGCAACGAGGTCGCCCCGATCCTTCCCAAGCTGATCGCCGACGGCAGCGCGGAAGAAGCCTTTGCCCTTTGGCGGGCCAATAACGCAGGGGCAGTAACCCAGCCGCTGGCCGACACTGACTTCGCTGCAGCCGCACGTCCTTCGCCTCTCGACGCGCTGCCGATACCGTTTGAATGGCAGCTGGGGAATGGCAGCGGCTATTCCTCGAACGCCGGCCGCGACGAACGGGGCAGTTTTGCCAGCGTCGACTGGGACGGTCGCGGTGCACCGGCCCTGATGAGCCAGACCACCACCGCTCGTGCGGGTCGTTACCAACTGGATGTGACGGGCGATCTACCGGGAACAAGCTGGGTCGAATATGTCGGCTTCAGTCTGAATTGTCCAAACCAAGCCGCCGTGGGTTTCGTGCCGCGGCTCACTAGCCCAGGACTCCGGGCGAAGCTGATGACCGCTGAGCCGGTTCGTTGCGACTTTCCCGTCCTGCAACTGTCCGGGCTGGTTCACTCCGGCAACGCCGCGGTCGCCGTCGTGTTGCGCACCGTGAGAATGGAGCGCACCGGCGGATAATTATGGAACCGACATTGAAGCGTAATCCCGCAGACATGGGCCATGTGGCGGCCCTTGACCCTGTTCCGGCATAAGCGCGTCATGCTGTTCGGCCTCGCCGCACTTATCGCATTCCTCAGCGGCTTCACTGATGTTCGCCTTGGTGATCTCCAAAGCGTGGAGCTCGCCGTGATAGTGTCGTTGGCGCTGTCGTTTGCTCAACCACGTCAGCGGGCCACCATCTCGGGGCCAAAAGCCACGGTTGATCTGCTACCGCGCGTGTTGCTGATGCTGTTTCTGCTGGCGTGCGGTTCGATCCTGTCGCTCCGATTGAGTTTCTACCCTCCCAGTGATATTGGTCTGCTGAAGCAGCCACCCTGGGCGACCTTCGTACGATTGGTGGAGATCGCCATTTCGGTGGCGTCACTGTTCATCGTCGCGCTTGGCATTCGCAACAATCCCCGCCACCTGAAGACTATTCTGACAGCCTATGCGTGGGCGGGTCTCCTCAACGCGGCTTGGGGCTTGATCTCCTTGGCCAGCTATTATGGCGGCGTGGTGTTGCCTGGGGTTACGCTTGCCACCCGTGTCCCGCGCGTAGCCGGCTTTTTCAACGAGGGAGGTCCGTTGGGCGTCTATCTAACAGGCGTCGCCTTGATTCAGTACGTTCGCGGTCCGATCCTTCACCACATTTCCCGGCGCAGCTTCTGGATCGGTATGGCAGTGATCATGGCTGGTATTGCGGGCTCGCAGTCAAAGGCTGCGGTGCTGGTGCTCGTCCTGCTCGCCTTGTTGAATACGCTGCAGCAGCGTCGCGTTGAACTGGTCATCGCAGCCGTCCTGCTGATCTTCCCGGTGGCCATCGCCAGCAACCTGGTCGAGGGACTGAACGGCTACTATTCGAATTTCACCAATTTCAGGGCCGAGGCGTATGAGCGGTCTACCGATTCCAATCTCGTCAACGGCCGCTTGATGGCATCGGTTCTGCTACCCCGGATCGTCGAGGCACATCCTGTTCTGGGGGTTGGCATTGGCAATTACGGACTTGTCCGCAACGACCCCAATATCTTGTTGGGCCTACCCCGTACTGAATTGTGGGACCTGCACGGTTTGGGCTTGCTGGGTTACCTCGCGGAACTCGGCATCCCATTGACGCTGTTCGTTCTGTACATCTACGCCTACCCCGTACTTCTTGCGCTGCGCTCGCGCTCTTGGATTTTCCTGCTCAGCAGTTATCCCCTGCTGGCGGCCCTGTTCGGTGTGCAGCTGAACTTCGCTTATCCGTGGATCTTAATGGGCGTGGCGCTCGGCGCGCTCGCGATCGAGAAGGACCATAAAGCGATCGCGATGCGGCGCGCGGTTCCTCTTCGCGCGCGCTCGGAAGCGGCGAGGCGCCGTGGATGATGGAGAACCCACGCATCCTGGTGGACGCCCGAGTTGGTTGGGGATCGGGCATCGGCCGCTACGTGGCCAACCTCCTTCCGCTCGTGGCGCGCCGGCTCCCGGGTGCCGAACTGGTCGTGCTGGTCTTGCAGCGTGACGTCGAGCGGGCCGCGCAGGCATTGGGCGGAGCAGCCGGCATCACACTTCGCCCGTGCACGATCTCTCCCTTCTCGCTGGCCGAGCAGGTTCGCCTGCCGCATCTTGCCAGCGGCTTCGACCTTGCCTGGTTTACCAACTACTGGGTGCCGCTACGCTGGAAGGGGCCGTTCGTGGTAACGGTCCATGACATGCTCCACCAGGAAACCCGGCTGTTTCCGGCGTCGCGCGCCAGACGCTTGCTGTCGCGCCGCACGTTTGCGCATGTCGCTGCTCATGCCAAGGCGGTGATGTTTGACAGTCGCTTCACGCGGCGTGAATTTGAACGGCAACTGGGCCCGGCCCGGAGCGGGGGCGTCGTGCATCTGGGTGTTGACCATCACGGCTGGTCGGCTGACCGCCCGGTCGTGGGTCCTTCCAGCAGGGAACGGCGCTTGCTGGTCGTCGCGTCGGCGAAGCAGCACAAGAATTTCGGCGTACTGCTCGACGCGTGGACTCGCGCGCGGCCGGATGATGGCTGGACGCTGACCATCGTCACGCCCGACCAGGAGCTCCGCTCGTCCATCGATCTGGCGGCGCTGTCGGCCGGCGCAGGCCGTGTCGAGGTGATCCAAGGCTTGGACGACGAGGCGCTGGCTTCGCTCTACCGAAGCAGTGCTCTGGTCGCGACGCCGTCCCTTTACGAGGGCTTCGGTTTACCACTTCTGGAGGGGCTCATGGCCGGCGCGCTGTGCATCAGCTCCACCGCTGAGTCGCTGGTCGAGATCGCGGGCGGCGCATGGGTGGTGTTCGTCAACGGACGGGATGTGGACGGCTGGGCCCAGGCGATCGAGCGAGGCTGCTCACTGATCGACGACGCGTCTGCCGATCTCGGCGCGCTGATCGAGGCCAATCGCCACCACGCCGCCGCCTTCACCTGGGATCGTGCCGCAAACCTGACCGCCGACATCCTATTGGAGGCGCTCGCGAACATCAGCCAAGCGCCAACAAAGCAAACACCATGACCACTGCCATCATCACCGGGATCAGCGGCCAGGACGGAGCGTACCTCGCGCAAAACCTGCTGGAGCGCGGGTACACGGTGTACGGCACCTATCGCCGGTCCAGCTCCGTCAATTTCTGGCGTATCGAGGAACTGGGCATCGATCGCCACCCCAATCTGAAGCTGGTCGAGTATGACCTGACCGACATGGGCTCGGCCATCCGGCTGATCGACAGGTCGGGTGCGACCGAAATCTACAACCTGGCCGCGCAGAGCTTCGTGGGCGTGTCATTCGACCAGCCGATCACCACCGGCCAGATCACCGGGCTAGGCGCGGTCTACCTGCTGGAAGCCATCCACACGGTCAACAAGGCTATCCGCTTCTACCAGGCATCGACGTCGGAGATGTTCGGTCTGGTTCAGGCGGTGCCGCAGCGCGAGACCACGCCCTTCTACCCGCGCAGTCCCTATGGTGTCGCCAAGCTCTATGCCCACTGGATGACGGTGAACTACCGCGAGAGCTTCGGCATTTTCGGGTCGAGTGGCATCCTGTTCAATCATGAGAGCCCGTTGCGCGGCCGCGAGTTCGTGACACGCAAGATCACGGACACGGTGGCCAAGATCGCCATGGGTAAGGCGGACGTGCTGGAGCTGGGCAATCTGGCGGCGCGGCGCGACTGGGGTTACGCCAAGGATTACGTAGAGGGAATGCGGCTGATCCTGCAGCAGGACAAGCCCGACACCTTCGTGCTGGCCACCGGCCGGACCGAGACGGTGCGCAGTTTCGTGGAGATGGCGTTCAGGCGCGTGGACGTGGCACTGGAATGGTCGGGTGCCCAAGCCGCGGAGATCGGGCGGGATCGCAGGACGGGCCGCGAGTTGGTGCGCGTCAACCCCCGTTTCTATCGCCCGGCCGAGGTCGACCTGCTGATCGGCGACCCCGCCAAGGCCAGGACCGAGCTGGGCTGGGAAAGCAGCACCTCGCTGGAAGCGCTGTGCGCGGTGATGGTGGAGGCCGATCTCGCCCGCAACGAGCGTGGCTGGTCCTTCTGATGCGCGTCGCAGTGACGGGGGCGGACGGCTTCACGGGCCGTTACCTGCTGCCCGAGCTGGCGCGGCGCGGACACGAGCCGGTGCCGCTGGTGGCCGACATCGCCGATGCCCGCGCGCTCGCCGCCGAAGTAACCGCTGCGGCGCCGGACGCGATCGTTCATCTGGCGGCGCGTGCCTTTGTCGCCGACGACGACTATGCCGGCTTCTATACGGTCAATCAGGTCGGCACCTTTCACCTGCTGGACGCGACCGCCCGGGCAAGACCTGGCGCGCGCGTGATCCTGGCCAGCACCGCCCAGGTCTATGGCGCGCAGGCAGCGGGCCTGCTGGTCGAGGATCGGCCGGTGCTGCCCGCCAACCATTATGCGCTGAGCAAGGCCGCCATGGAGGCGGGTAGCCGGTTCTGGGCGGATCGGCTGCGCATCACGGTGGTCCGACCGTTCAACTATACCGGCGTGGGGCAGGAGGGGCGCTATCTCGTGCCCAAGATCATCGATCATTTCCGTCGGCGGGCCCCTTTGATCGAACTGGGAAACCTGGACGTGCGCCGCGACTTTGGCGATGTGCGCGCGGTGGCCGATGCCTATGCCGGGCTGCTGGAAGCGTCCGCGCCGCCGGCGGTGGTCAACGTCGCCGCTGGCGTGCTGGAGAGCGTGCGCGGCATCGTCGCGCGGCTGGAGGCGCTGACCGGCCATGCCATGGACGTGCGGGTCAACCCCGCCTTCGTGCGCGCCGACGACGTGCCCGAACTGGGCGGCGATGTCGGTCGGCTGCGCGCCGCGCTGCCCGGCTGGCGCCCGCGCCCGCTGGCGGAGACGCTGCCATGGATGCTGGACGCGGCATGAGGGTCGCCGTCGTTCATGACTGGATGACGTTGCGCGGCGGCGGCGAGTCCTGTGTCGAGCAGTTCCTGGATCTCTACCCCCAGGCCGATCTCCATTGCCTGGTGGATTTCCTGCCGGAGGCGGAGCGTGGTTTCCTGGCCGGGCGGCGCATCGTCACCAGCTTCATCCAGCGCCTGCCCTTCGCGCGCACCCGATATCGCACCTATCTGCCGCTGATGCCGATCGCGGTCGAGCAGCTGGACATGACCGGCTATGACCTGGTCATCTCCACCAGTTCGGCGGTCGCCAAGGGCGTCATCACCGGGCCGGACCAGGTGCATATCTGCTACACGTTCAGCCCGATCCGCTACGCCTGGGACCTGCAGGAGACATACCTGCGCGAGTCGGGCAGCGACCGCGGGCTGAAGGGGCTGATCGCGCGGGCGATCCTGCACTATATCCGCCTGTGGGATGTGCGCACCGCCAATGGCGTCGATCATTTCGTCGCCATCTCGCACTATATCGGTCGACGCGTCCGCAAGGCGTACGGCCGGTCGTCAACGGTGATCTATCCGCCCGTCGATCTGGATCGGTTCACAGTCGGGACCACGCGTGAGGACTTCTACCTCGTGATGGGGCGCATGGTTCCTTATAAACGGGTGCCGCTGCTGGTGGAGGCGTTCCGCGCCATGCCGGAACGTCGGCTGGTGGTGATCGGCGACGGCCCCGACATGGCGGCGGTGCGCGCGGCGGCCGGGTCCAACGTCACCTTGTTGGGCAAGCAGCCTAACGAGGTCGTGACTGGCCACATGCGCCGGGCCAAGGCGTTCCTGTTCGCGGCGGAGGAGGATTTCGGCATCGCGCCGCTGGAGGCGCAGGCCTGTGGCACGCCCGTGATCGCCTATGCCCGGGGCGCCGCGACCGAGACGATCCGGGGGTATGATGGTGAGGGTCAGACTGGCGTCTTCTTTCACGAGCAGACAGCGGCCGCGATCGTGGCGGCGGTCGATCACCTCGACCGCCGCCTGCCCGCGATCACGCCGGTGGCTTGCCGTGCCAACGCGGAACGTTTCGCCACTGGCCGGTTCCGCGACGAGGTGACGCGCTTCATCGATGCGGCGATGACAGGCACTGAACCAGCCGCCCTGGCCTGATCGCGCCGATCGGCAACGCTCGTCAGGACAGATCGATTTGGTAACGGCTTTGCGCGCCGCTCGCGATCCGTTCGCGCCGAGTAGCTCGCGATCGCCGACTTGCGCCAGGCCCATCGGCGGTTTCCCTTGCGCCGCGTTCCCCCGATGTTCTAATCCGCCCAGGTGATCGTCGAAGCGCCCCAGTCCTGTGTCGATCTGCCCGGTTCGCCATTATGTGCCGCCGATGTCTGCCGGGGGGTGACGCGGCTGTTGTTCCGGCACGACCTGCCCGCCATGGCCGAAGTGCCGCTGGAGGGCGGGCGCCGCGCCGATCTGATGGCGATCGACGGGCATGGCCGCGTCGTCATCGTCGAGATCAAGGTGTCGCGCGCCGATCTGCTCGGCGACGGCAAATGGCCCGATTATCTCGATCATTGCGACCGCTTCTTCTGGGCGGTGCCGGCCGGATTCGATCTGCAGCCGCTGGATGGTCCCGCCTTCCTGCCCGAGCGTACGGGGCTGATCGTCGCCGACCGCTACGACGCGGCGATCGTCCGGGAAGCGCGCGTCGTGCCGCTGCCGGCGCATGTCCGCAGGCGCGCGACGCTGGCCTTCGCGCGCCGGGCGGCGCGGCGGCTGGCGGCCAACGGCGATCCGGAGCTGTCGCTATAACTTGGGGCCCGAGACCGCCGGCTTGGCGACCTTGGGCGTGTCCGCGAAGATCTTGGCGAGCGCCGGGTAGCGCGTGTCGCGGACGGCATAGTCGCGCGCGGAAAGGCCGGCGATGATGTCGCGCTGGTCGGGATCGGCCTTGGCGCCAAGCAGCGTGCGGATCAGCGCCAAGTCGCGGCGCTGCACCGCGCGGATCAGCGGCGTCTCGCCCGCCTGGTTGCCCAGGTTGGGGTTGGCCAGGGCGAGGAGCAGCACGGGCACGACGTCGTCCTGCCCCAGCTCCGCCGCGATCATCAGCGGCGTGTTGTTCCTGCCGTCGCGGATGTTGGGATCGGCACCCTTCTGCAGCAGGAAGGTGGTATAGGGCACATCGCCGCGCCTGACCGTGATGTGCAGCGCCGCCTCGCCCGTCGTCTTGTCCCGGGTGTTGACCACCGTCTGGCCGGGCTTGTTGAGCGCCTCGATCACGTCGTTGTTCTTGGCGTCGCGCACCGCCTGGAGGAACTTGTAGCTGTCCGACTGGAACTGCGCGGCCGCCGGCGCCGCGAGCAGCGTAAGGGCGAGGAGGGCGGGGCGGATCATGGGCGTTATCCGGGGCATGGCGGCATGCTTGCGTCGGTGCGCTCTACATAGCAAGGCTAGCGGCGGCATGAACAAGCTCGTCCTCGCCCTGTTCCTGCTGCTCGCCGGGTGCGCCGGGCCGGCCGAGCGGCCGCCGC
>NZ_CAHJWX010000002.1 GCF_903643065.1 Sphingomonas bacterium
CGCGCTCGCCTCCTGCTCCGGCTCCGGCGCGCGCGGCACGCGCAGCGCGCCGCGCCGCCAGCCGCCCTGGCGATAAAAGGCGACCGCGAGGATCAGGTTGCTGACGCTGCCGGCCGGGAAGCTCCACCACAGCGCATCCGCGCCCAGCACCGGCCGTAGCGCGAGCGCCAGACCGATGCGGATCGGAAACAGCGAGACGAACAGGATGAGGAGCGGCCCCAGCACCGCGCCATTCGCGCGCACGACCCCGAACAACACCATGGTCGCCCCGAACAGGATGAAGCTCCACGTCGAGATCAGCCCGATCCGGCTCGCGATCGGCAGCGATGCCGGGCCGAGATGGAACAGCCCCAGCACCGGCCGGTCGAACAGCAGCACGGCGACGACCAGCAGCCCCGTCATCGCGAGATTGATCACCAGCCCGGCGCTCGTGACCCGCCCCACCCGGTCCCAGCGCCCCGCACCGATGTTCTGCGCCGCCATCGCGCTCACCGCCGCGCCGATCGCCAGCGCCGGCATCTGCACATAGGCCCAGACCTGCTGCGTAATGCCATAGGCAGCGCTGGTCGCGACGCCCTCGCGATTGACGAACCCGATCATGGTCAGCGCGGCGACGGAGATGATCAGCATCTGCGCGCCGATCGGCAGGCCCTTGCCGACGATCGTGCGCACCAGCGCGCGCTCGGGCAGGATGTAGCGCAGCTCCGCGCCCTTCAGCCGGATCGGCAGGTCGCGCCAGGCGATCCAGCTCACCAGCGCGCCCAGCGCCACCACGTTGGCGATCAGCGTCGCGGTCGCTGACCCCGCGATGCCAAGCCGGGGCGCGGGGCCGAGGCCGAGGATGAAGACGGGGTTGAGCCCCGAATCGAGGATCACGGCCAGCCCGACGAACCATAACGGCGTCAGCGAGTCGCCGGTGCCGCGCAGCGCCATGCTCATCAGCACCAGCAGCATCGACGCGGGCAGGCCGACGAAGATCACGCGCAGATAGGTGAGCGCGAGCGGCATCGCCGCGCCCGGCGTCTTCAGCGCCGCCAGGATCTCCGGCGCGAAGATCCAGCCCAGCGTGCCGACCACGACCGACGCGGCGAGCACCAGCCCGATCGCCGAGCCCACCGCGCGCCTGGCCGCATCGACATCGCGCCGGCCCCAGCTCTGGCCCACGAGGATGGTCGCCGCCATGCCAAAGCCGAACACCGCGCCGAACATCAGGAACATGATGATGTTGGCGTTGGAGGTCGCCGCGATCGCATTCTCGCCCAGGAAGCGCCCGACCCAGATCGCGTTGATCGAGCCGTTGAGCGACTGGAGCACGTTGGAGCCCAGCGTCGGCAAGGCGAACGCGATCAGCGCCGGCGCGATCGGGCCGGTGGTGAGGTCGCGCTGACCGGGACGGAGGGGGGGTCGGCTGGCCACTATGTTGTCATTCCCGCGAAAGCGGGAACCCATCTCCCGACCGTTGTGCAAATAGCGAGCGCGCGAGATGGGTCCCCGCTTGAACCGGAATGACGGTGTAGGTCCATCATCCCAACCGCGCCAGCGCCGCGCGCAGCCGTTCCGCTTCCGCCGCGCGCTCGGCATGGTCGGCGCGCGCCTTGTCCACCGCTTCAGGCTTCGCGCGCTCAGCGAAGCTCGGGTTGCCGAGCCGCGCGGCGAGGCCGTCGCGATCCTTCTCCGCCGCCGCCGCTGCCTTGGCGAGGCGGCCGCGTTCGGCGGCGAGGTCGATCACGCCGTCGAGCGGGAGCGAGAAGGTCGCCTCGTCCACCACCACCTGCGCCGCGCCGCTGCCCGGAAAGGCCGACAGCTGGATCGATGCCAGCCGCGCCAGCCGCGACAGCGCCGGATGCTGGCGGTCGAGCCGCGCGGCGGTCTCCGCGTTCGCGTCGCCGCCGAACAGATGCAGCCTGGCGCCGGGCGGCACGTTGAGCTCGGTCCGCGCGGCACGGATCTCGCCCACCAGCCGGATCAGCCACTCGATTTCCGCCGCCGCCGCCGGATCGAGCGCGCGCGCGTCGGCTCGCGGCCATCGCGCCACGATCAGCTCATGCTCGCGCGGCGCCAGCGCGTGCCACAGCTCCTCGGTGATGAACGGCATGAACGGGTGAAGCACCACCAGTATCTGATCGAGCACCCAGCCCGCGACCGCCCTGGTCTCGTCGTCTACCGCGCCCCGCTCGTCGCCGCTCGCGGCAGGCTTGATCAGCTCCAGATACCAGTCGCAGAACCGGCTCCAGGTGAACTGGTAGATCGCGTACGCCGCCGCGTCGAAGCGATAGTCGGCGAGGCTCAGGTCCACCTCCTGGATCATCGCCACGCATTGCGCGATGACCCATTTGTTGACCGGGAGCGTCGCGGGCGGCGGCTCCAGGGTCGTCGAGCCGCCGATCCCGTTCGCCTGCGCGAAGCGGGCCGCGTTCCACAGCTTGGTCGCGAAGTTGCGATAGCCCTCGACGCGCCGTTCATCCATCTTGATGTCGCGGCCTTGCGTCTCTGTCGCCGCCATGAAGAAGCGGAGCGCGTCGGCGCCGTAGCGATCGATCAGCCCGAGCGGATCGACGGTATTGCCCTTCGATTTGGACATCTTCTGCCCGTCCGCGGCGCGCACCAGCCCGTGGAGGTAGAGCGTGCGAAACGGCACGTCGCCGAGGAAGTGCAGCCCCTGCATCATCATCCGCGCGTCCCAGAAGAACAGGATGTCGAAGCCCGAGACGAGCACGTCATTGGGGTAGCGACCGTGGAGGGCGGCCAGCCCCTCCCCTTCAGGGCAGGGGAGATCGTTCCGCCACCCCAATGTAGCGAACGGCCACAGCGCGCTGGAGAACCATGTGTCGAGCACGTCGGCGTCCTGCGTCAGCCGGGTGCCCTCGCCCGCCTCCGCTCGCGCGTCCGCCTCGTTGTCCGCCACGAACACGCGCCCGTCATCGGCATGCCAGGCCGGGATGCGATGTCCCCACCACAATTGCCGCGAGACGCACCAGGGCTGGATGTTCTCCATCCAGTTGAAGAAGGTCTTCTCCCACGTCTTTGGCACGATCCGGATCGCGCCCGAGCGCACCGCCTCGATCGCGGGCTTGGCGAGCGTCGCGGCGTCGACATACCATTGGTCGGTCAGCCACGGCTCGATCACCACGCCCGACCGATCGCCATAGGGACGCTGGATGACGCGCTCCTCGACGCGTTCGAGCGCCTCGGCCTCCCCCAGCAGCGCCACGATCCGCGTCCGAGCCTCGAACCGGTCGAGCCCAAGGAGGTCGGCGGGGATCAGCCTGTCGGCGACCTGCGCCACCTCGCCGCGCGCGCCCAGCATGTTGAGCATGTCGCGCGCCTCGATCCCCATGCGGCGGCCGACCTCGAAGTCGTTGAAGTCGTGCCCCGGCGTGATCTTGACCGCGCCCGAGCCGAGCGCCGGATCGGCATGCTCGTCGGCGACGATCGGAATCAGCCGGCCGGTGATCGGCAGCCGCAGCTGGCAGCCGACCAGCGCCCGATAGCGCTCGTCGTCGGGATGCACCGCCACCGCCATGTCGGCCAGCATCGTCTCCGGCCGCGTGGTCGCGACGGCGATGCTGGCCGAGCCGTCGGCGAGCGGATAGCGCAGATGCCAGAAATGCCCCCGCTCCTCGCGCGTTTCCACCTCCAGGTCGCTGATCGCGGTGCCGAGACCCGGGTCCCAGTTCACCAGCCGTTTGTCGCGATACAGCAGCCCGTCGCGGTGGAGCTGGACGAAGACGTGGCGGACGGCGGCGGAGAAGCCCTCGTCCATCGTGAACCGCTCGTTCGCCCAGTCCATCGAACAGCCCAGCCGGCGTAGCTGCGCCGTGATCGCGCCGCCCGATCGCTCCTTCCAGTCCCACACCCGCTCGACAAACGCCTCGCGGGTTAAGTCGGTGCGCTTGCGGCCCTCCGCCGCCAAATCCCGCTCGACCACCATCTGCGTCGCGATGCCGGCATGGTCGGTGCCGACCACCCACAGCGCATCCTTGCCCTGCAAGCGCGCGTGTCGGGTCAGGATATCCTGCAATGTGTTGTCGAGCGCGTGCCCGACATGGAGCGAGCCGGTGACGTTGGGCGGCGGATTGACGATCGTCCACGGCTGCGCCCCCGGCCGCTCGGGCCGGAACAGCCCGCGCGACTCCCAATGCGCATACCAGCGCGCCTCGATCACGGCGGGGTCGAAGGTCTTGGGGAGTTCGGGCATGGGCGGGGCTGTAGCGCCGGGGCCAAGCCGCCGCTAGCGCGGCGCGTCGGCCATGATCGACTGGATCAGATCAGCCGGTGCCGCGTCACTGAGGTAAGAACGCCCACCCTCGTCAAGCTGCCCCACCAGCATCGGCTCGGTACCTGAATTGTCGAACAGCCAAGCCCGGTCGGCTTGCCAGAAGAACCAGCCCGCCTGCTCGAAGGAACGGCGTCGTCGATCGCGTACTTTGTCGAGCGCGACAGTATGCCCGCCCTTCGCGACCCGTGCCTTGATCCGTTTTAGGATGTGGACTCATTTGGCCTGAGGGGCTGGTCATGACAAAACTGTCGAGGAGTTCTGGTTGAGTGACGAGCAGTGGGTTGCGATCGATCCTCAGATCCCGAAACTATACCGGGGCAAGCGGCGGGTCGATGATCGCCGGGTGATCTCGGGCATCATGCACCGGCTGCGCGACGGCTGCCGTTGGCGGGCGCTGCCGGAAGTCCATGACCCGTACACGACCGCGTTCAACCGCTATAATCGGTGGAGCGAGCGGGGCCTGTGGCAGGCGATCTTCGCCGCTGGTGGCGAGCGCCAAGGCACCCGAGACGGCGATGATCGACAGCAGCTCGGTCAAGGCGCACCGCTCAGCGGCCTGCGCAAAGGGGGGGAACGCGGCCAGGCGATCGGCCGCTCGCGCGGTGGGCGCACGACCAAGCTCCACATCCTTGTCGACGAGCAGGGCCGGCCTCACGTCCTCAAGCTGATGCCGGGGGGCAAGCATCCGACTTCGGCTCGGCGCTCAACCTGGTCGCCGCCGCGCGCCCGAGCCGGCAACTGCTCGCCGGTCGCGCCTATGATGGCAATGCGCTCCGTCGCGCGCTCGCCGACCAAGGCACACGCGCGGTTATCCCCAACAGGCGTAACCGGGTGAACCGCTTCCCCTTCGACGCGCTCGCCTACCGCATGCGCAACGTCATCGAGCGCACCTTCTGCCGCCTCAAGGACTTCCGAGCCGTCGCCACCCGCTACGACAACCTCGCCCGCGACCATCTCGCCGGCATTTGCCTCGCCGCCGCACTCTGCTTCTGGGCCAAATGAGTTCACACCCTAGTGGCGCCCACCTCCCGCACAGTATGAGGCACCCGGTCCGACGCCAAGGTACTTTGTGGCGACGTGACTCCGAAGACGCGATCCCGCAGCACGCGCCATCAACAAGATTGAGCGGTCGATCGTTTTGACTTGAGACCAAAAAGGGCGGCCCTGAGACCGCCCCTTATCGTCTTGTCAGGCAGGCCTAGAAGTGCAGGCGAGCGCTGAAGGCATAGTGACGACCTAGCGAGTCATAGGTCGACGGATAGGTATTGCCGCTGTTGAAGCTGGTCGATCCCACCGTCGAGCCGACGACCGGCGGCTCCTTGTTCAGCAGATTGTCGACCGTCACGCCGAAGTCGAAATTGTCCGTCGCGCGGAAGCGGAACGACAGATCGAAATAGTCGTAAGACGGAATCCGACCGAAGTTGAAGGTTTGGCCGGCCAGCTGACCCGTCGTGATGGTGCCGCTGAACGGGGTTGTCGCGGCATTCGTGATCAACGCCGGCTCATACCGAACGCCATCGATATGACGCCAGAGGACTGATATATCGACGTCGTTCGACAGGGTCATGGTGGCGCGTGTATTCCAGTAGAACTCAGGCTGGATCGACGCGCAGTTCGCCGAGTAATAGCCGGTGCATTCGCGATCCAGCGTTCCCGGCGCCGCCTGGAACTTGGAGTCGCGGGTGTAATTGCCCTGGAATCCCAACGACAGCTTCGCATAGCTGGTCAGCGTACGGCGATAATTAATACCCAGATCGATGCCGCTGGTCTTGAGCAACCCAAGGTTGGAAATCTGGGTCAGCAACCCGCGCGTCGTCGCCACATCGCCATCGAGACCGCCGGTCACCGGATTGCGCGCGAAGCTCCCGCATGCCGGATTGGTTGTGGTCGCCAGGGCATAAGCAGGCGCGGTGCCGAAACATTGCCCGACGAGATCGCCAGGCGCGAACGACGACACCGCTCCCTTGATCTTAATGTTGTAATAATCGACTCTCACCGAGAAGCCCGGGATGATCTGCTGCGGTTGGAGGATCAGACTTCCCGTGAAGCTGTTCGATGTCTCCGGCTTCAGGTTTATGTTGCCGCCGCTGGTGCTGTTCGCCTGACCCGCCGTCGGATTGAGAATCA
The DNA here is from genome assembly GCF_903643065.1 of Sphingomonas bacterium. Classification (GTDB taxonomy): domain Bacteria; phylum Pseudomonadota; class Alphaproteobacteria; order Sphingomonadales; family Sphingomonadaceae; genus Sphingomonas. The sequence goes on from NZ_CAHJWX010000002.1 coordinate 6,407, forward strand.
AGCCGATCGTCGACGCTGGCGCGCCCTGCGCGATGCAGACCGCGCGAAGGTTGGCGTTGGTGGTCGGCCCTGCGCCGGCGCAGGGATCGATCGCCAGGTTAGTCAGGCCCGTGCTCACCGGCGAAAAGAGCTCGCTGATGTTCGGGGCGCGAACCGCGCGCTGATACGTACCGCTGAATTTCAGACCCGATGCCGGCTCCCAGCTGCCGCCCGCCTTGTAGGTGGTGGTGTTGAAGGTCGGTGACGCCGCTGCGTCCACCTTGTAGTGGGAGTAGCGAACGCCGCCTTCGAACGTCAGCGCGCGGAAGAACGACCGATCCTGAATCAGTGGCGCGATGACCTCGCCGAACCCTTCGCTCACCTCATAACCACCGTCGATATTCGGTGCGGCGCCACCGGCACCGCCCAACTCGCCAGCGGTTTGCGCGAGCGTGTCCGATCGCTGCGAAGCGCGATATTTGCGATACTCGGCGCCGGCGGCGAAACCGATCGACGTTGACGCAAGCGGCGATGTGAAGCCGAAGTCACCGTTGAGGACGGCCCGAGCTTGAGCCAGCGAGGTGCGGATCGCCGTGGTGCTCTCACCGGTGATATAGGGGATCTGCGCCGCCGTGATGGAATTAGCATCACCGAAGACGTTTAACGGCACGCACCCCGTGCCCGCAGTGAGCGATGCGCCACCCGTGGCGCCGCCGAGGCAAGTCGTCGTGTTCGTCGCGTAGACCGCCGAACGGACCCGCGAGGTCAGCACGTACCCCTGCAATGTCTGCGTGTTCTCGGATTCACCATACCCGCCCGACACGTCGAGCTTGATGCCCTGGGTGATCCCGAGCTTCAGGCCTGCGCGGTAGTCAAAGATCGTCGTGACGTAATCCGAGATGCGTGGGCCGACCTCGGTAGTGCGGCGCGACAGGTTGGTCGCGATCTCACGATAGTTCGGATCGGTGGTGGTCGTCGCGGCAGCCGCGAGCGCGCAATTCGCGGGACTGAGTGTCTGGATGCCAGCAAGATACGGATCAAAATCGGCTGTCGACGTCGCCGCGGACGCGCAGAACTGATTACGAGCGGCTAGGGGAAGGTAGGGGTTCGACAGCGGGATTTGCACCGACGAGCCGAACACCCCCGATGGAGCGATGATCGTATCGACCGTGTTCTTCGAGAACAGGCCACGGGTGTACACCTCCAGCGAGTCGGACACTTCGTAATGCGCCGCGCCATACATGTTGTAGCGCCGGAACGGCGTCTGGAAGATGTTGTACGGATTGAAGTTGAACGGAACGACCGTCGTTGACAGCGTGCCAGTCGCCGGCACGATCTGACGACGGCCACCGAACGTGAAGACTGATGGGACGGTGGTTCCGGAACCGCCGGCCGCGCCCGAGAACGAGTCGTAGTTCTGAACCGAATAGTTACGGTCGCCCTGGTAGACCGGATCGGCGTTCTGATAGCCGATCGAGAAGACCGCGTTCCCGCGACCGCCATCGAAATTGGCGCCGATGGTCAGATCCCCGCGGAAATATCGACCGTCGCCCTTCTCCGTGATCTGGTTCGACGCCTGAGCATCCACCCCCGCGAAGTTCGACCGGGTGATGAAGTTGACGACACCCGACACGGCGTCCGCACCATAGGTCGTCGCGGCGCCGCCGGTCAGGACGTCGACGCGCTCGACCAGCGCGAGGGGAATGTTGTTGAGGTCGACGCGACCGAGCAGGCCCGACGGAGCGATCCGGTTGCCGTCGAGCAGGACGACGTTGCGGAACGAGCCGAGGCCACGAAGGTCGACATAGGACGCGCCGCCATTGCCGTTGTTCACGGCGGAACCGATGTTCGGCACCGCGCCGGGGAGATCGCGAAGGATCTCTTCCGCCGTGTTCGACTGGCGAAGCTGGATCTCTTCCTGGCCGATCACCTGCACCGGCGCGGCCGCGACCAGCGCGGGGTTCTTGATCAGCGAACCGGTAACGACGATGTCACCCTGCGAGTTCGGGGTCGTCGGCGCCGCTTCCGACGTCGTCAGACCCACCTCGCCCTGTGCGTTGGCGCCTGGCGTCGTCTCCTGGGTCGCGGTGGCGCCACCGGCGCGAATGCCGGACGTATCGGTCTGCGTCTGGGCGATCGCGGGCGTCGCGGCGAGCGCGGCGCCCACCAGCAGCGTCGAGGTCAAAAGCCGTGCACGTGTCGAAGTCATATTGCCCCCATGGGTTCGGCTGAAACATGTTTTTGCAGCGTCGAGCTTGGCCGACGTCGAGCCCAAGGGTGCACGGCAGGATGTGGCGCCGCAACAATTTACCATCGGATCGGCCCCTTTTCCCGCGAATGTGATATATTGGTGACATCCGCGCCATTCTCGCCGATGTATCGCTGGCGTGAGCAAAAGGGTGGATCGTGCACGGGATATCAATGGCTTTGTCGACCGCGATGCTGCTGGCGATGAGCGGCGCGATCGGTGCGCAAGGGAATGGCGACGCGACGCATACGCTCGACGATCTCGCCCGTTGTCATGCCATCGCGGCGGATGCCGCGCGCCTCGCTTGTTACGATCGAGCCAGCGCGACGGTCGTCGCGCTACGGTCCTCCGGGGCGCTGATCGCGCTCGATCGCGATGCCGTCAGGAAGAAGAACACGGCCGAGTTCGGCCTTGGACCCAGCCGCAAACCGCCTGCCCATGCGCGCCCGGACGATTTTCCCGCCGGCATCGACCAGGTCAGCGGGACGGTCACCGAGGTGACATCATCTTCCTACGGTCGCTACCTCGTCGCGATGAACAACGGGATGGTCTGGGAAACCATCGATCCGGCGACACCCGGCAAAGGCGAGACCATGGTCGTCAAACGGGGAAGGTTGGGCGCGTTCCGAGCGTTCATCGGTGGCGAGCGGTCGGTTCAGGTCCAGCGCGTCCGGTAACGCCGATCGGGCCAGCGCACCACGACGGCCCTGACCGCGGCGACGGCGAACGGGGCATCCGCTAGCGGACGCGCATGCCCCGTCCCGATCATCAGATCTTGAGCGACAAGGTCGCGGACACCGTGCGAGGCGGCGCGAAGAAACGGGCGAGGTCGGGGACGGTCGACAGGAAGTAAGCCTTGTCCGTCAGGTTCTTGCCGTCGATGCTCAGCCGCATCCTGCCGCCATCCGTCTCGATCCCCAGCTCGCCATTGACCAGCGTGTAGCTGGGCTGGATGACGCTGGGGATGAAGGCGTCGTCGGTTCGGAAAGACGCCGTGTGGAAGACGTTGCCGCCAATGAAGATGTGACTGTCATCGCTCAACGGCAAGCGGTACTCGCCCCCGGCCGTGTACTGGATTTTCGGGATGTAGCGCTGGGTCGTCCCGGCCGTCGGACCGGAGACGACGCGGGAATGAAGATAACCGCCGTTCGCATAGATCGTCAGGGCCTCGATCGGATGCGCCTCCAGATCCGCCTCCACGCCCTTGATGTGGAGGTCCTTGGACACGATCGGGAACGGCCGGTTGGTATCGGCGGCTTGCAGGCCGATATACCGCGTGATGAAGCCGGCCAGGTTCAGCCTGACGTGACGGTCGAGAAGCTCGGTCTTCAGTCCCGCCTCCAGGTTCTTCGCGGTCTCGTTGCGGGTCGTGTTGAGAACGGAGCCGGTATCGATCTGAGGTTGTAGCGGGTAGGTGAAGACATACCCTCCCGGCCGGTAGCCGGTGCCGTAATTGACATAGGTCAGGATGTCCGGCGTGAGCTGGTAATCCGTACCGACCTTGTAGGTCACCTTCTGGAAGTGAACCTTGCTGCTGCCGGTATAGATGAGCTGATTGCCGGTACCGCCGTTCAGGATCGAGCGATCGAGTTCCTTGCGATCACGGCTGTAGCGACCGCCCGCTTCGATGCTCCACCGCTTCGTCAGCTTGTACGTTCCATCAGCATATCCCGCATAGCTGTACGAGAACTGATGATCGTTGACGCGGTCAATATTGAGGAAGTTGGCGAAGTGCCGGATGTTCTCATTATAGTAGAAGAGTCCCCCGACCACGTTGAACGGACCATCGCCGTTGGTCGACGCCTGCAGTTCCTGCGAGACCTGGTGCTGTCGCTTGAAGTCGGGCAGCAGCAGCCCGGTGACGTTCGGGATGCTGCCAAGGTCGATCGAGTCGAAGTCATGCAAACCCCGGTAGGAGGTGATCGACTTCAGCGTGACCGCGCCCAGGTCATAGGCCACGCGCCCGGCGAAACCATAGGAAGACAGATATCCTGCGTCGGCGCCGTTTTCACCCACCTTGTAAGGCGAACCGAACAGGTTGGCGCACGAGGATGGGGAAGTCGTGGAACAGCCTGCCAGCGGCGTGCCGGACGAAGAACCCCCGGTATCCTTCGAATAATCGGCCGAAAGATCGACAGTCAATTCACTCGTCGGCTGATATTTCAGCGCAAGCCGCGCGCTCTTGCGCTCGATCCGGTTGTCCCGGAAACCGGTGTCGTTTCCATTGCCATCGACGACCTTCAGATAGCCGGCGCGATTGCGCACGCCTGCATCGATCTTCACGGCGAGCTTGTCCGCGACGATCGGGATGGATGCACTCACCGTCGCGTCGACGCGCTTGAAGTTCCCGTAAGTGAAGGCGCCTCGATAGTGCGCCTCTTCGAGGTCCGGCTGGCGGGTGATATATTTGACCGCGCCGACGGTCGAGTTGCGGCCGTACAATGTTCCTTGCGGCCCACGCAGGATCTCGATCCGGTCCAGGTCCAGGACGTCGAGCAGCGCACCCTGCACCCGGCCGAGATAGACGTCGTCGAGATACTGCCCGACCGGGTTCTCGACGTTGAAGGCGAGCGCGTCCTGACCCACGCCGCGGATGAACACCTGCACGGCGCCGGTGCCCGCGCCGGACCGCGCGACCTGGACGTTGGGCGACAGCCCGTTCAGATCGGTGGTGTCCTTGATCGCGAGCCGCTCAAATTGCTCCTGGCCCAGCGCCGACATCGTGACGGGCACGGACTGAAGCGTCTCGTTGCGCCTGCGCGCGGTGACCGTGATGTCGCCATTGCCCGGCGACGCATCGCCCTGCGGCGTGCCGGTCGCTTCGGGCGATGCCTGCGGAGATGAAGCCTGCGGGGACGGGGCTTGCGGCGACGAGGCCTGCGAAGGCGGGTCCGCCGCCAGCGCCGTGGACGCTTGTATCAGCGCCAGGGCCATCGCGCCCACAGCGAGTCGCGTGCGCAACATCCTGAACCGGCAGCGGTCTGCTCGCATCATGATAGCCCCTTTTGTTTCGCTTTGGCAAAATCTTGTATACAGACTGACCCCTGTGACGAAGGCTGTCAAATAAAATGAGCAGCGACACACGGGAGCGTAAATCCGTTTGGTGACCCCGATCGTGATCTGCTGGCGGGACAGGCGATCGCCGCGCGACGAGCTTGGTCCCGGACCACCGCGCGATCAGCCCTCCTCGCCGATTTGGACTCGCTCGGCGCGGCTATGTTGTATACCAACAGGGCGGATCGTGAAGCTGGATGCACGTCAAGACAGGATGCTCGGATGAGTCGGCCGCATATCGAATTCATCTTCTCGCAATCGCTCGAATGGCAGGCCTGTGCGTCGCTCGCCGGGCGCGGCGATCTCGATTGCAAGCTCCTCAGCCAGGATGATGCGTTGGGGGAGACGTCGGCGATCCTGAAGATGCCGGCGGGATGGTCGGGGTCCGTCACGTCGGAGTTCCAGGAGGAGATCTACCTTCTCGACGGCGAGCTCGACATCGGCGGCGCGCGGCAGTCGCGGGACGGTTACTGGCGCGTCCCGGCGGGCGTGGAACATCGTTGGTCGACCGACACCGGCGCCGTCGCGCTGACCTTGCAGAATGTCGCGACGCCGCTCGACGAACGGCAACTGGTCGCGATCGACACGCCCCGGATGCTCTGGGACAGAAGCGGCGTTCCCGAGCCGCTGAAATTCATGGGCATTGCGCGCAAGGTCCTGTTCGTCGACGACGACACGGGGCTGCACCGCACATGGCTGGTGTCCGTGTCACCCCAGATCGCGCCGTCGGGCGCGCTGCTCGCGACGGAGACGCATGGCTGCGCGGAGGAGGTGTTCATGCTGGCTGGCGATATCACCGGCCCGCAGGGGCCGATGACGCCCGGCGCCTATTTCTGGCGGCCAAGCGACACCTTTCATGGGCCGTTCGGTTCGCGCGCTGGCGGGCTCGCGCTGACCCGCTTCCGGCACGGGCAGCAGACGACGATCTTCCACGATCGCACCCGGCCCTTCGCCTTCGAGGCGCCGTACCAGCCCGACCTGCCGGCCGAGCTCGCGCATCTGAGCACCGCCAGGCCGCCCGAAACGGCGCGCTATTGAGCCGCCGGTCGTGAGGGTGGCAGCGGATGCGATGACCTCGCCCATCCCCGGCTTGCCGCTCGGAGGTCTTGCGTGACGGCTATCGCGTCGACCGCCGTCACGCGGCCGGTCGATGGCAGGTTGCGCGTCTGCCTGATCGTGGGGGTGGCATGTTGCATCCTGTTCGCGACCAACGGCTTCATCCTGAGCGGGTTGACGGTGTTCGACAGCCGCATGTTGCAGGAACTCGGCCTGAGCAACACGGCGCTCAGGCTTCGCGACACCATCACCGTCGCGACGCTGGGCATCACGATGCCGATCATCGGCCTGATGATCGACCGGCTGCCGGTGCGGCCGATCCTGATCGGCGGCCTGCTGACGATGGTGTTCGCCTTTGCGGCCTATACCAGGGTGGACTCGCTCTGGCAGATCTACGCGTTGCACGTCCTGCTTGGGATCTGCCAGGCGACCAGCGGCGTCCTCGCCTGCGTGTTCCTGGTGTCCGGCTCGACTGGACAGCATCGCGGCATGGCGCTGGGCATATTGATCGCGGGCTCCGGCGCGGGCAACGCGGTCATCCCGGGACTGAACAGCCTCCTGCTCGACCATATGCCCTGGCGGACGGCGATCCTGTCGGGCGCCGTGGCGGGCGGCCTCCTGATCCCGTTGGTGCTGGCGATCGTTCGCGAGCCTCCCAGGGCCGCCCGTCCCGAAGCCGCCGGCTGGCGCGGCGGGGCCAGCCGCCTGCTGCCGATCCTGCGCTCCCCGGACTTCACGGCCCTGGCGATCACCGCGTCCGGCACCGTGTTCTGCGTGATCGTGCTCGCGACCAACCTGAGCCTGTACGCGGTGAGCCCCGGCGTCGCGCGCGCCTCGTTGGGACCGGTCCTGCTCCTTGCCCTGTTCGGCGCCGCCGTGGTGGCTCAGTTACTGGCCGGTGTGGCCACGTATCGGTTGCCGGCCTGGCTCATCCACATGGTGGCCGTGATCGTGATGGGCGCCGGCGCGACGGTGCTGGCGGCCGCGCCGGCGAGCTTCGCCGTGCCGGCGGTGGCGCTGTTCGGGTTGGGCTGGGGGGCGAACAGCACGATGCTTCAGGTCAGGCCGACGATGTTGTTCGACGGACCGTCGCTCGGCCTCATCCTGTCGCTCCTGGCGTTGACCGAGACGATGGGCGGCGCGCTTGGCCCCGTCGTCGCCGGCTATATCCGCGATCGGACCGGATCGTTCGCGCCGGTCTTCGCGCTGGTCGCCGGTCTGATGGTTGCCCTGGCGATACTGACTTTCCTGGCGTCGGCGAAACGGTCGGCGCGCGCTCTGCCCATCGGGCCGATCGAGCAGTGATCGAAGGCCTAAGCCCGATCGGACGGCCGGCGCTCGATATCGGTTTGTGTACAATTGAAGGCCGCGTTCGGCTGTATCCGGTTGACAGATCGGTTCCTGTATACAATGAGCGGGCGACCGCTCTACGTCGGGGTAGCGGCCATGCCGCATCCCACGTTGCGCTGAAGGGGAAAGTCGATGGCGTTTGACTATATCCTCCTCGACACCAGCACCATGCCGGTGACCGATGTAGCGGATCATCCCGGTGCCAGGGTCCAAACCTTGCTGCGGGACGAGGATTACCCCGGCGCGGTGGAGATCAATTTCGGGCCATCCGGTTTCACCGACCGGATACGCGAACTGCTCGGCCACGGTCCGCACCGCCATTACCATCGCTCCGTCAACGAGCGGCACTATGTGCTGGAGGGCGACTACCCGATCTTCCATTGGAAGGATCCCGCCAACGAAGGCGCGCTCACCCGCTTGCATCGGCACCATTACCTGGAAAACCCGCCGATGACGCTGCACGGCATCACGGGTGACACCGTCCCCGAGCTGGGCTGGAAGCATCTTCGCTGGAGCGACGGGCTCGGCACCGACATCTACGAGCCGGGTGCCGCCGAGGAGACGCTGGAAGTGGCGTTCTCGCGGCCCTATCCGGAGGTGCCGTTCGCGGATCCGATCCTGGTCCATGCCGAGGACCTGCCCTGGCAGCCGAGCCCGGTCAGGCCCGGCTGGCGGACGAAGCAACTGACGCGCGGTGTCAACAGCGCGCGGGCGGCGACCCTCGTCTCGATCCCGGCCGGGTCGAGCGATCGGATCGAGATCACGCCGCCCGACCAGGGCGAGACCAGCTGGTTGTTCGTCATCTCGGGCGACCTCGCGCTGGAGATCGTGACGCCAGATGGCGCAAGTCCAGCGAAGCTGCGCGAAGGCGGCTTCCTGGCCTGGGCCGAGGGTTCCGCGCCACGCTCCAGCGGGGCGTCGCTCAGCGACGGCGGATGCGTCCTTCTGTGCGTCGGGCATGCGCTGGGCGCCGTCGCACCAGACCAATGATACCTGCCGCGCCACCGGTTACAGGAGATTACCAGATGCAGACGATCCGCCTTCCGCTCCAACTGGCCACACCGGAAACGGTCGCTCCGTTCGGATCGCTGCTCGCCGTCCCGGCCGAGAAGGGCGAGGCGCTGCCGGTCGCCTTTTATGAAGGGAGCGTCGAGGTCTACAAGCCGTCCAAGTTCGTGTCGGATCACGAGACCGAGCTGAACATCGCGCGCGTCAATCGTCGCAAGCCCGAGGTCCAGTGGATGGAGCGCCATTTCAAGCACACCCAGACCTTCATCCCGATGGGCGGGCGCCCGTTCGTGATGGTGCTCGCGCCATCCACCGCCGACGATTTGCCCGACCCGACGAGCGCCAAGGCGCTGCTGTTCGACGGCTCGGGCGGGTTCTGCATGGACATCGGCGTCTGGCATGAGTTTCCGTTCGCCCTGGCCGACGATACGCACGTGATCGTCGTTCTCCGCTCGGAGGCCACGAACTCGCTGATGAAGTCGGTCGTTCACGATGGCGAGGCGAGCGGTGGCGACATCGACAAGAAGGATCTTCAGCGCCGCTTGTCTGTGACGCTCGAACCGATCTTCTGATCGTCACGGGCATCCTCGCCGAACGGCTTTTGGCCGAGGATGCTCGCGGCGGAGAAGGTGGGCGGTGGTGCCGCTCCGCTACGATGCCCACCGTTCCTCGAATGCCCAGACCTCCTCGAACCCGATCAACCGGCAGAAATGCTGGAAATCGTGCAGCGGCACATCGGGCATCACGCTGGTTCCGGTCGTCTTGAAGCGGGTCAGGGCGTGGCGCACGGCCGCCGCCGCCGCGAGGCCGCACATGGCCGGGTAGATCGCGCATGCATAGCCGATCTCCTGAAGCGTCTGCGCCGGCAGGATCGGCGTGACGCCGCCGTCGGCCATGTTGGCGATGCACGGCTTCGGTATCGACGCGCAGGCCTGCCGCATCTCCTCCTGCGTCAACAGCGCTTCGGGAAAGATTAGGTCGGCGCCGGCCGCGGCATAGGCTTCGCATCGCCTGAGCATCGCTTCGAACCCTTCGCCGGCGCGTGCGTCGGAACGAGCGATGATCAGCAGGTCGGGATCGGTGCGCGCGGCCAGGGCGACCTCGATCTTGCGGATCATGTCCTGGGTCGGCAGGCAGCGCTTGTAGGGCGTGTGACCGCACTTTTTGGGAAACTCCTGATCCTCGATCTGGACCGCCGACACGCCCGCCGCCTCATAGCCCCGGACCGTGTGGTGGACGTTGAGCAGGCCGCCATAGCCGGTGTCGGCGTCCGCGATCACCGCCGCGCCGCCGCAGGTGCGTACCAGCGTCGCCATGCGATCGACCATCTGGCTGTATGTCGCGATCCCCGCGTCCGGCAGCCCATAGGCCGAGGCGGTGAGCCAGTATCCCGTGCCATAGACGACGTCGAAGCCGACATCCTTCGCGATCGTCGCCGAGATCATGTCCTGCAGCCCGGGCGCGGCGAAGAAGGTGCCGTTCTCCACCTTTTGGCGCAGGATGGGGTTCGCCATGCCGGACTCCTTCAAAGTCGGTCGAGATAGGCGATGATGTCGCTCTCACCGACCACATCGGCGTATTTCGCCTCCATGTCGAACAGGCTGGCTTCGTGCGGTCCGCTGTGTCGATCGCCGCAAGCCTCGCGGACCACGGTCGGGATGAAGCCATGCGACATCGCGTCGACGCAGGTCGCCCGCACGCAGCCGCTCGTGCTCAGCCCGGTGAGGATGACGCTGTCGACGCCGAGCGAGGTCAGGGTCGAGGCCAGCGAGGTGCCGAAGAAGGCGCTAGGATATTGTTTGGAGATCACCAGCTCATCGTCGCGCGGCTCCAGGCCCCTCGGCCACGCGCCCATCGGATCACCACGCCGGAAATAGCGCAACGGCCTGGATTTCTCGTAGAAGCGACCGCCATCCATCGCGGCCGGATGATAAACGACGTTGGTGAGGATCACCGGCCGCCGCTTGGCGTGGGCAGCCGCGCGGATGCGGAGCGCGGACGCGAGCGCTTCGTCGACGCCGGCATAGAGGTCGCACGCAGGATCGAAATAGGCCTCGACGAAGTCCACGAGGATCAGCGCCGGCGCCTTGCCGAAACCGATCTTCTGCCCAAAGGCACGAGCGTAGTTTTCCTCAAGCGCGGTCATGGGCAAGCTCCTTGCGCGAACAGCCAGGGGTTAGCCGCGCGATGCCGCTCCTGGAAAGCCGCGATCGCCGATCGCTCGCGTTGCAGGATCATCTCGGTCGCGTCCCAGCCCATCATCAACGCCTCGCGCACCGCCGGCTCGGTCGTGAAATCGATGCTCCGTTGACCTGACAGGCAGATCCGCTGTGCGTCGAGATCGACAAGGACCTCCTCGCCGAGCAAGGCCGCGCCCGCGACATCCGCCAGCGCGGCGTCCGGCAGGCGGACCGGGAGGATGCCGTTCTGCAGGCAATTGCCCCGGAAGATGTCCCCGAAACTCGCCGCGATCACGCACCGGATGCCGAAATCGGCCAGTGCCCAGACCGCCTGCTCGCGGCTCGACCCGCAGCCGAAATTGCGTCCTGCCACGAGAATAGTCGCGCGCCGCCACGGCTCGCGGTTGAGGACGAAGTCAGGCCTGGGCGTGCCATCGGGCGTGAAGCGGCGATCACGGAACAGCACGTCGCCAAGCCCGGTCTTCTCCATCCGCAACAGGAAGCGCGCGGGGTAGATAATGTCGGTGTCGACATTGTCCTCGGCGATCGGTGCGGCCGGCCCCGCGAGACGGACGAACGGCTGCATCTCAGGCCATGACCGCGCGGACATCGACGATCGCACCCGCGATGGCGGCCGCGGCGGCCATCGCGGGGCTCATCAGATGGGTGCGGGCGCCGCGTCCCTGCCGCCCCTCGAAGTTGCGGTTCGACGTGGAGGCGCAGCGCTGGCCGGGTTGCAGCCGGTCGTCGTTGATCGCCACGCACAGCGAGCAGCCCGCCTCGCGCCACTCGAACCCGGCATCGCGGAACACGTGATCCAGCCCCTCGTCCTCGGCCTGGCGCTTAACGTCGGTGGATCCGGGCACGACCAGCGCGCGCACGCCCGGACGGACATGGCGCCCGGCCGCGACCGCCGCGGCGCTGCGCAGATCCTCGATGCGGCCATTGGTGCATGAGCCGATGAACGCGGCATTGATCGGCAGGCCGGCCAGCGGCTGGCCGGGCGCGAGGCCCATGTAGTCGAGCGCGTGCGCGATCCGGGTGGCCACGGCGGCGTCCGGCGCGGCGGCCGGGTCGGGCGCGCGACCGTCCACGGCGATCACGTCGTCAGGCGTCGTGCCCCAGGTGACGCAGGGCGACAGGGCCGACACGTCGATCAACTCGACCCGATCGAACGAGGCGTCCCCGTCCGACGCCAGCGTGCGCCACGCCGCAGCCGCGCGGTCGAACATCGCCCCCCCGGGGGCCATCGGCCGCCCTTCCAGATAGGCGATCGTCGTCGCGTCCGGCGCGATCAGGCCAATGCGGGCGCCGGTCTCGATCGCCATGTTGCACAGCGTCATGCGCTCCGACATGCCGAAGCGATCGACCACCGGCCCCGCGAACTCGATCGCATGACCCGTGCCGCCGCCGCTGCCGAGCCGCGCCAGCACGGCGAGGGCGACGTCCTTGGCGCAGACCCAGGGCGCCGGCTCCCCCTCCAGCTGCACCAGCATCGTCCGTGCGCGGCGCTGGCGGATGCATTGCGTCGCCATCACGATCTCGCACTCGCTGGCGCCGATGCCAAAGGCCAGCGCGCCGAACGCGCCGTGCGTCGAGGTGTGGCTGTCCCCGCAGACCAGCAACGCGCCCGGCAGCGTGAAGCCGAGTTCGGGGCCCACCACATGGACGATGCCCTGCCGTGGCCCTTCGAGCGCCAGATAGGGGATCCCGAACTCCGCGCAGTTCCGGGCGAGCGCCGCCACCTGTGCCCGCGCGAGCGGGTCGGCGATGACGCCGCCCCGATCGCGGGTGGGCACGGAATGATCCGCGACCGCCAGGTTCGCGTCCGGTCGCTGCACGGCGCGGCCCGTCTGGCGCAACGTGTCGAACGCGGTGGGCGTGCTCACTTCATGCAGGATGTGGCGATCGACATAGAGCAGGCTGTTGCCTGATCCGTCCTCCGAGACGACATGGCTGTTCCACAGTTTCTCGTACAACGTGCCGCTGGCCATCGTCGGTCGCTCCGTACCTTGCTCGCCGGCCCGTGACGCCAGGTCGATCATGACGACGCCAGCCGGCGGGTCGCCGGGCGCTTGCGACCGGCGATCGCGGCGAAGATCCGCTCGCGCGCCACCATCGCCAGCGCACCGAGCGGCTGATCCTTGCGATGGATCAGGCAGGCCACGCGCCGCAGCGTCGGACCAGCGGCGTTGAGCCTGACCAGATGACTGTCGTCATCGGTCGTCACGAGATCGGGCGGCGATACCAGCAGGTAATCCTGCGTCCGCAGCAGCGCGACGCCGACGGTGCTCGTATCCGAAAAGATGAAGGACGTCGGTGGCGCGATCCCGGCCTCGACATAGGCCGCGCGGATCGCCTGATGGGTGTCCCGGCGCGCATGGGGCACCAACCACGTGAAATCGCGCATGTCGGCGAGCGTGACCCTGGCCTTCCCCGCCAGCGGATGCTCGCGGCGCGCGACGATCAGGTCGAAGGACTCGAAGAGGATTTCCTGCACGACATCCTCGCCCGGGGGCATGGCCGTGACCGGCGCACCCGCCACCAGGTCCACCTCGCCGGCGGCCATGCGTTTCATCAGCACATCGGTGTAATCCTCGATCAATGCGATCTCGACGTCCGGCCGCTCGGCCTTGATGTCGGCGATCACCTGCGCGATCACCGAACCCGCCATCGTCTCGCCGACGCCCAGCCTGAGCCAGCCGGATCGCGCGTCGCGCAATGCCTTGACCGCCTCCACGGCACGGCGCTCGGCGAGCAGCAGGCCACGCGCGTAGGGCTCCAGCCGGGTCGCATATTCGGTCGGCGCGGTGATGCCGCCGGACTCGCGGGCAAACAGCCTCGCGCCCAGTTCGGCCTCCAGCTTGGTGATCGAGAAGGCGATCGCCTGCGGCGTCACGCCGCACTGCCTGGCCGCGCCCGCGAAGCTTCCCTGCTCGATCACCGCCAGGAAGCGGTAGACATTGGCGACATCCATCTCCGTCTCACCAAATCAGATCGCCGCCGGCTGTGCTCCGCCCGGCTCGATCCTCCGCGCGACCTCCTGCGGAGGACGCCCGTCACCGCACGTCGCCTCCCATAGGCGCTACCGTCCGATCGACAAAGTTTTCTGTTGTCACCGACCGAAAAAAGCCGTTCTATTTGCGATGCCGCTCACCGCCGGCGGCACCTGCGCGGTGAGGTCAACCGCCTGGGGAGACTGGATGCTCACCATAGTTGCCCTTGGATGCGCGGCGTCGGACGCCCGCCCCGGCACGCGCTCGCCGGCCGCCTCGACCCGCGCTCGATCAGGGGCCTTGGTCTGCCACGGCGGCTCGGACGCATCGTCACCACGGAGCCTCGCCGCGTGACGTCGGAGGTCCGGCAACGCGAGGGCGTGCAGGACACGCCGCGCCAAGCAGCGCCGCGATCGGCCGATCCTGCCGTGTCGATGGAGGCGCCATGGCGGTGGCCGATGATGCTGGCGATGGCGGTCGCGTTCCTGGCCTGGCTGCTGACCAACATCGACCAGTCGATGTTCGGCTATGCGATCCCGGACATCAGAAAGGAGTTCGACGTCGGGCTGGACGTGATCGGCATCGTCATCTCGACGTCGTTCGTCGTCGGCGCCGTCGTGCCGGTCGCGATCGGGAGCCTCACCGACCGGCTGGGGCCGCGCCTGATGCTGCCCGTGTGCCTCGTCTCGTCGGCCTTGCTGATCGGTTGCCTGGGCCTGTCGCGCAGTTTCCCGGTCTTCGCCGCCCTGCGCATCGCGAGTTTCGGCTTCAGCGCCTCGCTGTCACCGATCACGAACACGATCGTCGCGGCGGCGTCGCCGCGCCGCGCGCGCGCGCTGCTGATCGCGTTGCTGCAATGCGCGTACCCCGTCGCCTGGTTCCTGGCATCGCTGCTCGTGACTCCGCTCCTGGCCGGCCATGGCTGGCGCTCGCTGTTCCTCGTGGGCTTCGCGGTGGCGGTGGTCGCGCTGCCGCTGGGGCTGTTGATCCCGCGCGACGTCCTGTCGCCCCGCTCCGATCGCCGCCGCCTGGCTGGCGTGGAGTCCCCGATCGCGACGCTGCTCAGCGCGCCCTACCGCCGGACAACGGTGCTGACCGGACTGACCCTCTTTTTCAACGCGGGCGCCGTCGCCGCCACCGCCTTCTTCCTGCCGACGTTTCTGCACGAGGTGCGTGGCTATACGGTGTCGGCGTCGGCGGTCGTGGTTGGATCGTCATACGGGATCAGCGTGATCGGCTATCTCGGATCGGCGCTGGTGAGCATGTACCTGTTGTCGCGTCGCGACACGATCGCACTCTTCAATCTGGTCGCCGCCGGCCTGTTCCTCGGCATGGTGTGGCTGCCGACCAGTTTCGAGCAGGACGTGATCGCCTTCGGCGTGACCGCGATCTTCTTCTACGGCGTGTCGGCGATCATGATCACGTACGTGCTGGAAAGCTTCCCGGCGGCGCTGCGCACCACGGCCGCCGCGCTCAGCGGCACCGCCTGCGTCAGCGCCAGCATGGTCGTCTTCCCCTATCTCACGACGCGGCTGGTGGCGCTGCTCGGCTGGCAAGTGAGCTTCACCCTGATCGTTCCGCCGGCGCTGCTGCTGTCGAGCCTGGCGGTGCTCCGACTGCCGCGCCGGCCGATCGCGGACGAATCGGTGTAGCCGGACCTCATGCCGCATCTGTCAACCGGGAGAAGATCGCGTGGATTTCGGGGTATTCATTCCGATCGGCAGCAACGGCTGGCTGATCTCGACGACGTCGCCGCGCTATCGCCCCTCCTGGGCGCTGAACCGCGACGTAGTGCAGAAGGCCGAGCGATACGGGATGGAGTTCGCGCTTTCCATGACCAAGCTGCGCGGCTTTGGCGGCGAAAGCGAGTTCTGGGATCACGCAATGGATTCCTTCACGCTGATGGCGGGACTGGCGTCCGTCACCAGCAGGATCAAGCTGTTCGCCTCGACGGCGGTGCTGACGCTGCATCCCGCGATCGTGGCGCGGATGGCCGCGACGATCGACGACATCTCGGGCGGCCGCTTCGGTGTCAACATCGTTTCGGGCTGGCAACAGGCCGAGTACCAGCAGATGGACCTCTGGCCCGGCGCGGAGCATTTCGCGCGACGCTACCAATATTGCGCCGAGTACGTGCAGGTGATGCAGGACCTGTGGACCACGGGTCGGTCCGACTTCAAGGGCGAGTATTTCCGGATGACCGATTGCCGGCTCAGCCCGCGTCCGTCCGCCAGGATCGAGCTGGTCTGCGCCGGCCAGAGCGGCGGCGGCATGGCCTTCGCCGCACGCCATGGCGATTATAATTTCTGCATGGCGTCCGGCGTCAATACACCGCAGGCGAACCGCGTCGCCGTCGCCAGTCTCGCCGCCGCCGCCGCCGAGGCGGGACGCGACGTCGGCGCTTATGTGCTGTTCATGGTCATCGCCGACGAGACGGACGCGAAGGCGATGAACAAGTGGAAGCTCTACAACGACGGTGCCGATCCGGTGGCGCTGTCTTGGATGTTCGATCAGGCCAGCGCCGATACCCAGGCGGCGGCGGGATCGACCGCCCGGACGCTGCAGATACCGGTGGGCGCGGTGAACACGAACATGGGCACGCTGGTTGGCTCCTACGAGACGGTCGCCAACCTGCTCGACGAGGCGGCGGCGGTGCCGGGCGTCAAGGGCGTGATGCTCTGCTTCGACGATTATGGGACGGCGATGGACGATTGGGGGCTGCGCATCCAGCCGCTGATGCGGTGCCGCAGCTACGTGACGCCGGTCGCCTGACACACGCCCGGCCAAGCGCTGTCGAGTACGCAGTCGCTGATCAGATCGCGCCCTTGGCCGCCAACGCGGCGCGTTCCTCCGCCGACACGCCCAGCGCGTCATAGACCTCGTCATTGTGCTGGCCCACGCGCTGCGGCGCGATGCTGCGGACCGACCCCGGCGTGTCGGACATCCGGGGAAAGCTGTTCTGCATCTTCAGCTCGCCCCAGCGCGGATGATCGAGCGTGACGATCGCCTCGCGGGCGGCGAAATGAGGATCGGCGAGCATCTCGGGCGCGCGATAGATCGCCCCCGACGGCACGCTGTGCTCGATCATCAGCCGCTCGACCTCCGCGATCGTCAGCGTTGCGGTCCACGCGCCGATGATCTCGTCCAGCTCCACCTGATGGCGTCCGCGCGACACGTGATCGACATAGCGTGGGTTCACCGCGAGTTCCGGCTGGCCCATCGCGTCGCAGAGCCTGGCGAAGACCGCGTCCTGATTGGCGCCGATCAGGAACTCGCCGTCCGAACACGGATACACGTTGGATGGGGCGATACCCGGCAGCGCCGAGCCCGATCGCTCGCGGATATAGCCGGAGGCGACATATTCGGGGACCAGGCTCTCGGTCACCTGCAGCACCGCCTCGTAGAGCGCGCTGTCGACGACCTGGCCCTTGCCGGTGCGCTCGCGCGCATGCAGGGCGGCGAGCGCGCCCAGGCAGCCATAGGTCGCCGCGAGCGTGTCGCCGATCGACAGGCCCATGCGGCTCGGCGCGCGATCGGGATCGCCGACGATATAGCGCCACCCGCCCATCGCCTCGCCGATGCCGCCAAACCCGGCGCGCGACGCATAGGGCCCGGTCTGCCCGTAGCCCGACACGCGCACGATGATCAGCCTTGGGTTGATCGCGTGCAGGACATCGGGACCCAAGCCCCATTTCTCGATCGTGCCCGGCCGGAAGTTCTCGATCAGGATGTCCGCCTCCGCCACCAGCTTGCGAACCAGCTCCTGGCCGGCGGGGACGCGCAGGTTGGCCGAGACCGACCGCTTGTTGCGAGCCACCACTTCCCACCACAATCGATGCTCGCCGCGACCCCAGGCGCGCATCGGATCGCCCGCGCCCGGCGGCTCGACCTTGATCACGTCGGCACCCATGTCCCCCAACAGCTGACCGCAGAACGGACCCGCGATCAGCTGACCGAGCTCGATCACCCGGATGCCCTGCAACGCGCCTTCATTGATCGTCATCGGCTCACTCTGCCGCGATGGCGGCGTGCGCCCAGACCGGTTGGCGCGGGGCCGGCAGCCCGGTCTCCGCCAGACACGAGGCCCGCAGCACCTCGATCTCGCCGCCTCGATCGAACAGCGGCAGCGCACCGCGCGTCGCCCGCCTCTCGTCGCGCAACGCCGCCGTCGCCGCAGGATCGCCGATGACCACGCCGTAGCGACGCGCGCCTTCGACCGTCACCAGTCCCTGCGCGACCTCCTTCTCCACCAGCGCCGCGTCGCGCTGGAGCGGGTCGCCCCAACCGCCTCCGCCCCAGGTGATGAAGTGGAGCTGATCTCCCGCCGCGACGGCCAGCTCCTCCAGCTTGTTGGCGACGATCGTCTGCGTGCCGTCGGCCTTTTCCAGGATCTTGCGCGCGCGCGCGCCCGGCTCGCCGCCGTTCACGCCCCATGGCTTGATAAACCAGCGGTCATCGTGGATCGCGATCACGCCCGGCTCCAGGAAGCGATAGGTCATGTGAATGCCGTTGCCGCCGCGACACAGCCCCGCCCCGCCGGAGTCCGGCGCGGTCTCGTAGCGCTCGATGACCAGCGGGAAGTAGCGCTCCAGGAACTCGTTGGGGACGTTGGTGAAGCCCGGCCACAGCGAATGGCCGTCCGGTCCATCGCCCATCGGCCGGCCCGGGATGCCGCCGAAACCGATCTGGAACAGCTGGAAATATTGCCCATGCCGATCGGTGCCCGAATAGAACAGATGCGGCGAGGACGAGAAGCCCGCCGCGCAGAGGAAGTCCGGCGTGCGCTGCCCCAACAACCCGCCGAGGATATCGAAGATGCGCCCGAGCGCATGCGTCCGCCCGGACAGCGCCGCCGGGAACCGGGGCTTGAGCAGCGACCCCGCCGGGATGCGGACGTCGATCAGATCGTAGAATCCGTCATTGAACAGGATCTGCGGATCGAAGACCATGATCATGTAGATGCCGAAGAACATCTTGAACATGTTCTCGTTGAGGTAGAAGTTGATCGAGGCCGGGCTCTGCGGATCGGTGCCGGCGAAATCGAGGACGACGCGACCGTCCTCGCGCCACATGGTGCACTTGATGCGGTAGGGCCCGAAACCCATGCCGTCGTCGCAGAGGTAATCCTCGAAATCGACGGGCTCCTCGCCGATCGAGGTCTCGATCAGCTGCTTCATCGCGCGACGATTGCGGGCCAGCAGCTCCTGCGTCGCCGAGATATAGACGTCGTCGCCGAACCGCTCGCACAGCTCGATCAGCCGACGCGACGCGACCCGGCATGACGCGATCAGCGCGTTGAGATCGGCCGCGCACCAGTCGGGCTTGCGGGTCTGGTGCATCACGAGCTTCACCAGGTCCGGGTTGTACTCGCCGCGACGCCAGATCTTGACCGGCGGGATCCGCACGCCCTCCTCGAAGATCGAGTGCGCGTCGATCGGCATGGAGCCGGCGACCTTGCCGCCGATGTCGCTCTGGTGCCCGAACATCGCGGTATAGGCCATGATCCGCCCGTCCTTGAACACGGGCAGCAGCACCAGCCAGTCGTTGGAATGGCTGATCGCGCCACCGACCGAATACGGATCGCTGAGCAGGATCATGTCGCCGTCTTCGAGCGTGCCGTCATAGCCGTCGAGGAAGCCGCCGATGAACGAGCCGAACTGGCCGACGATCATCCGCCCCTTGTGATCGGCGATCAGCGGAAAGGCATCGCCCTGCTCCCGGATGCCCGGCGACATGGCGGTACGGACCAGCGTCGCGTCCATCTCGACGCGCGCGTTGCGCAACGCGTTCTCGATCACCTCCAGGGTGACCGGATCGATCGGTACCGTCGCGAAGGGCGTGTGGTTGGGTTCGATGATCGTCGCGGGCATGGCAGGTCTCTCAGGCGAGCGTGATAAGGATGTTGCCGACGGCATCAACGGTGCCGACGCAGCCAAGCTCGATCAGCGTGGTGGAGTCCATCTCGATCACGATCGCGGGCCCGGGGACGACGTCGCCCTGTTCGAGCAAGGCGCGATCATAGATGACGGCGGCGTGGGTGGCGCCCTCCATCCACAGCTCGTGATCGCGCAGCTTGGCCTGGGCCGGATCGCCGTCGCCTCGCGGCAGCGTCGCGGCCGGCAGATCGAGCGCGACGCCCAGCGCCACCGCGCGCAGGTTCACCAGCTCGTGCGGGCTGGTCATGTTGAAGGTGAACAGCCGCTCGTGCTCCGCGTCGAACCGCGCGGTGATCCCGGCCAGCCCGTCGCGGCGCAGCGTCTGTGCATCGATGGACAGCGGCACCTCGAACGCCTGGCCCTCATAGCGGACATCGATCTCGAACAGGCTGGTGATGTCGGCATCGGCGATGCCGTCCGCCTTCAGCTCGTCGCGGGTCTGCGCCGCCATCTCGTCGAGGATCGCCAGCACCTCGGCCTCATCGGTGTCGCCGAACCGGCGCGAGAAGCTGCGGGCGGTCTCCGTGCGCATCCGCGTGGTGGCATCGCCCAGCGCGCAGAGCACGCCCGGCGACACCGGCGATACCGCCGGCCAACTGCCCATCAGCCGCGCCACCGCATTGACGTGCAGCGGCCCCGCGCCGCCGAAGCCCATCAACGCGAAACCGCGCGGATCGTAACCCTGCTGGACCGAGATCATGCGCAACGCGCCGAACATGTTCTCGTTGACGATGTCGATGATGCCGCGCGCCGCGTCCATCAACCCGATGCCGAGCGCGTCCGCGATCGTCTGGACCGCGGCCGTGGCGCCTTCGCGATCGAGCTTGAACGTGCCGCCGAGCAGCGACTCCGGCAGGTAGCCGAGCACGACATTGGCGTCGGTGACGGTGGGCTGCGTGCCGCCCTTGCCGTATGCGACCGGTCCGGGGACGGCGCCGGCCGATTGCGGCCCGACGCGCAGCGCCTTGGTCAGCTCCGGCACATAGGCGATCGAGCCGCCGCCCGCGCCGACCGTCTTCACGTCCAGCGACGACGCGCGCACCGACAGATGGCCGACCTCCGTCGTGCGCGCCCGGCGCGGCTCCAGATTCTCGATCAGCGCGACATCGGTGGACGTGCCGCCGACGTCGAGGGTCAGGATATTGCGCAGGCCGCTGTTCCGCCCCACCCAGAGCGCGCCCGTCACGCCGCCGGCGGGACCGGACATCAGCAGCGAGACCGGATGCGCTTCCGCCTTTTCCGACGACATCAGCCCGCCATCGGAGCGCAGCAGCGCAAGCTTGCCCCCCATCCCCGCGTCCCGCAGCTTGGTGCGCAGATTGCGGACGTAATTGCCCACGATCGGCCGCACCGCGGCATTGGCGACGGTGGTGAGCGTGCGCTCATATTCCTGCATCTCGGGCAAGACCTCGTGGCTCAGCGAGATCGGCAGTTCGGGGCAGATCCGGGCGGCGAGCTCCCCGACCCGGACCTCGTGCGCGCCGTTGAGATAGGCGTTGGCCAGCGACACCGTGATCGCCTCGACACCCTGGTCCTTCAGCATCGTCAGGGCAGCCTCGATGCCGGCATCGTCGGTCGGGCGCACCTCCCGGCCCTGCGCGTCGATCCGGCCCGCGACCTCGATCGTGTCGATCAGCGCGGCGAGCGGCTCGGGCTTGGGCCAGATGATCCAGCCGGCGAGCCCGCCGGGCACATAGCTGCGCGCGATCTGCATGATCTGGCGATAGCCCTGCGTCACGATCAGGCCGACGCGCGCGCCCTTGCCCTCCAGCACGGCATTGGTCGCGACCGTGGTGCCGTGCAGGAACACCTCAACCTCGGTCGGCGTCACCTCCGCCTTGGCGCAGACCGCTTCCACCCCCTCAAGGATACCCACCGAACTGTCCGCGGGAGTCGAGGGCGTCTTGTGCCGCCAGAAGCGGCCCGACTCCTCCTCCAGCAGCAACAGGTCGGTGAAGGTGCCGCCGACATCGACGCCGAGGCGATAGCTCATGCCAGTTCCTGCCTTTCGAGATTGCGCGCGGCCGCGGGCGGGAATCGCCCGGCCTTTGAGACCATGCCCGGCAGCGGGCGGCCCATGATGTCGGTGAACCACCGGGCCGCATCGATCAGCGCATCGAGATCGAGCCCGGTGCCGACGCCCGATCGATCGAGCAGGTAGGCGACGTCCTCGGTCGGCACGTTGCCGGCCGCGCCCGGCGCGAACGGGCAACCGCCGACGCCCCCGAGCGACGCGTCGATCGTCGCG
>NZ_CAHJWX010000003.1 GCF_903643065.1 Sphingomonas bacterium
GCAGCGGCCGCCGGGGGCGAGCCGCATCAGGGCGGCGCGGAGGTGGCGGAACGCCGCCAGCGGATCGGCGTGGCGGCCGACGCTGCGCGAGAAGGGCGGGTTGATAAGCACCGCGGTCGGCCGGATCGCCGGGGGCAACAGGTCGTGGATCAGCTCGGCGTCGTGGCGGGTGACGGAGATGCCGGGGAAGGCGGCCTGGAGCATTTCGGCGCGGGCCGGATCGAGCTCGTTGAGGACGAGGCTGGCGCCGGCGCGGCGCGCGAAGGCGGCGAGCAGGCCGGTGCCGGCGGAAGGTTCCAGCACCAGGTCGCTGGGCGACAGCCGTACCGCGAGCGCTGCGAGGTACGCGATCGACGCGGGCGTCGAGAATTGCTGGAGCTCGATCTGCTCCTCGCTCCGGACAGTGTGGGTCGGCAGGCTCGCCACCAGCTCCACCAGCTCGGCGAGGCAGGCGGACGGCTCGGGCGACAGTACGGCGCGCGCGAGGTGGAACACCTGCGCCAGTTCCAGGATGTCGTAGGCGTCGCGCAGCGACCAGCGGCCATCGGCGGAGGTGCCGCCATGGGCCTGCTCCATGACCCACAGCAGCGTCTCGCGCTGGAGTGAGCTGTTGCGGGCGATCGCCTCGGCGACGGCCTTGGCGGCGGTGATCGAGGGTTCGCTGAAGTCGAAGGCGAGGGCTGCGGCTGAGGTGCGCATCGAGGAGCTCCGTTCTGTCGCCCGGTGCTCATCACCGGATCAACAGGCCGGAGGCGCCCTCTCCTCTGTCACCCTTGGTTCGGTACGCTCCCGTCGCCGTGTTCCGCCTCGATCCGGGCGGCGAGCTGCGCGAGCGCGTCCACGTCGTCGATGACGCTCATCGCGTCGTCGTCCCGCCCATAGGCATCGAACAACTCCCCCGGCTCGGGCGCGCGCCGCATCGCGGCGCAGGCGGCTATGTAGGGTTTGGCGGCGGGGGTCTCGACCCAGCGCCAGAAGGCCGCGCCCTGATCGAACCATCCGACGGCGAACATGTCGGTGACGGTCTGCGCGTCCGATCTGTTGCCCGCGGCCGGGCCGAAGCGCGCCTGGATGTCGGCCGCCAGTGCGTCCTGCTCCGCGAGTTCACGGCCGACGGCATCGTGGTCGATCTCGGCGGCGCTGCGCGGTAGCGGTGCGCGGCCCTCCTCGAGCCAGCGCTGCAGGATCGGGACGGCTTCCGGGGTGACGGACCAGCGCACCAGGGCGAAGTCGTCGGGGAACGCGCCCGATTGGACCATGTGGAGGACCGCCTCGTTGCGGTCGGCGTCTTTCATCGGGCCGCCTCCTGAAGGAGATGGGCGCGCCAGGCGTCGTTCCAGTCGTCAAAGCCGCCGGGTGGGGGGCGGTTGACCACTTCGCGGCCGCCGGCAGCCAGGTGGTCGCGGGCCTTCTCGAAGAGACGTTCGGCCGCCCGCCCACGATCGGCATAGACGATCACGCGGCGCACCTTCTCCGGGATCGCGACGAAGGCGAGGCGCTCGACGCCGCCGAGCGCCCAGGTCGGGGTTCCCTCCCAAGCCATCGCCGACAGCGCATCCTCGATTCCTTCCGCCAGACCGAGTTCGTCGGTGGCGGGTGTGAGCCTGATCGCCGCGGTGCCGAGCAGCCCGAGCGAGACCTTGGGCTTGGCGATCGGCTTGCGCAGCACGTCCAAGGGATCGAGGAACGTGCGCTGGACGGCCACCACCTTCAGGTCGTTCTCGACCGCGGCGATCATCGCCGGCATCACTCGCTTGTCCGCGCCCGAGCCGAGGATCGTGGCGGGGTTGAAGCGGAGCGAGCGGGGAAGGGGGACTGGCAGCCCGCGCGCGAGGAGGTAATCCTCGGCGAGCGTGCCGGCGATCGGAACGCTCGCCTTCCACAGCCGCGAGGCGAGCGCGCCCATGTCGCGCTTGGGCTTGCCCTCTGGCATGGCGAGGGCGGCGCGATCGTGCAGGCGCTGGCGCTGGAGCGCCTTCATCACCTCGGCCGCCGTGCAGCCGGCGAAGCAGTGGAAGAGGATGGCGGTGTCGCCGAGCCGGACGGACAGGCTCGGGGACGTGTCGTCGTGCGCCGGGCAGCGGCACTCGCCCTTGGTGCCGCGCCAGATGCCGCCGAGCTTCTCGACGATGTTCCGGGCGCGTCGCTCAGCGTCGAGGGGCAAGCGCGCCATGGCGATCGTCCTGTGGGCTTGATAGGCTTCGGTCATCGGGGCCTCCGGAACAGTGAACCGGAGTCCCAGGGGCATCCTCCCCTCCGGGATGAACAAGCGGGCATGTTCCACTTGTGGTACAAGTCCGCACGCGAGCGTCGATGGATCGTCGGCGTTCCGGCGCGCCCGGCGGGATCGCCGCGCCTAGCCGTACAGCCCGGTGAAGAGGTCGCCGAGGGCGCAGCGCCGGAAGACGTTCCACCAGCGCCGCCGGCGATGCTCGGCCGCGTCGTGGATCATGTGGCAGCGCGGGCAGAGCGCGGCCAGATTGCGCCAGCGCGGGCCGCTGAAGGTCGGATCGTGGTTGAGGTGGGCGGTGGCAAGGTAGACGGGCCGGCGCGTCATGCGGACCGCTTCCAGCGCCACGAACGGGGGTTGGCGGCGGAGCTGGCGACCGCGGCCGTCGCACCAGGCGCGAATCTCGCCGTCCCACCACACGCCGTCGACGCCGAGCTGCGCGACGTAGCGGCCATGGGGTCGTCGACACCGCTCGCAACGCCCCTCCGCGCGGACGAACCGGACGATCGAGCTGATCTGCGGCCAGTCGATCGGGTAGAGCCAGCGATGTTCCGCGCGGATCGGCATCGCCGGATTCTGAGTCATCCGGCGCAGGAACGGAAGAAGAAAACGCAGCCTGGGACAGCATTTGCCAGCGCGGAGACACGGCCGCCGCGAGACGTTCCAGGCGAGGATCGTCACCCGGCAGGGCCGAGACCGCGTGCGGGCTCGGTCGTGGCGCAGCGGCGATAGAGCCGTGCCGGAGGCCGCTCCCGCCTCGCATCACTTCTCCTCGCCGCCGCCCTTGGCCAGGATCGAGAAAGTCTGCGCGACCAGCTCGGTCCGGTACTTCTCGTCGGCGCCTTCGCCATGCCTGGACTCGCGCGGCGTGCCCGTGACCCTGACGAGATCGCCCTTCTCGACTGCCTCAATCTGGGCGGCGACGTTCTGGAAGCACACCACGCTGTTCCACACCGTCTCGCTCTTCCACTCGCCGTCCTCGCGCCAGTTGTTGTTCACGGCGACGCTGACATAGGCGACCTTCTCGCGCCTTGTGATCTTGCCGACATTGCCGATGAGCTGGAACTCGGCGACATTCTTGGGCATCATATCCTCCTCGACAGGGGTGGTCATACAGGCAGAAGTCGCCGGATCGGGTCAATCGCGGTCCTACTCGCCATGGCGGAAATGGTATTCCGCGACGTTCGCCGGCGTCGCGTAGATCGCGTAGGCCCTCGTCCAATCATGGCTGATGGCCTGCTGCGCGGTCTCGAGCGGCACCCGGTGCTTGCACACCAGCCGCCAGATGACGTAGGCCAGCACGTTCTTGTCGCCGGCGTTCGCCTGTCCGCGCCGGGCCTGGAGCCAGAGGTCACGCGGGTCGAGCGGTGCGCCGCCGATCGAGATCGGAATGAGGTGGTCCAGCTCGTAGTTGGCCATGGGCTCGCCCGGATGCACTGCATCCATCATCCGGCGCTTGAGCGGCCCGGTGACGGAGTAGGCCGGGCGCGCCGACCGGGCGTAGCCGGGCACGCAGATGGTTCGGTCGATGTTCGCCTGGGTCACGCGCGCGTCGATCGCGCCGGGGGTAGTGGGGGGCGGCAGGATATCGGGACGCGGAAGCGGCAGTACCGGGCTGCGAAGCGCCTTCGACAGACCCGCGACCGCCGCGCAGAAGTCGCCGGCCCCGGCTTTCTCGCAACCCGTTCGCGGATCGGCGGGGGACCCAGGCGCAGGCGAGGGATGGTGCGACAAGGCGACGAGCCCGACGACCGCCATGCCGCCCAGCAGCGCCCGAGCCCTCACTGCCGGGCATCCTGACCGCCTCGATCGACGAGAACGGCATGGTGATCGTTAACGAGCGCCATAGTCCAGATATACCACAAGATGAAAATGGACGACAAGGGCGGTGGCGATTAGATAGTCAGGTCAGTGGGTGGCCATCCGCTCGGTGCGGAAGCCCCAGAGACTCTTGGCGAGGTCGAGTTCGTCGCGCTTCGCCTTGCCGACCATGCCGGCGAAATAGGCGCCCGGGGTGAGCCTGATCTCGTCGCGGGCGTTGCGTTCGGCGGTTATCATCACCGCGACCGCCGCGGCGTCCAGACCGAGCTTGTCGAGGGCGTCGACCCAGCAGCCGGTGCGGATGCCGAGGTCGTGACGGAGCCGGGCGGCGGCGCGATGAATGTCCGACCAGGTTGGGTTCCTGGCCCCGACGTACATGGCGGTGGTCGGGAACATCCCCATCAGTTCCGCCGGTCTCGCCTTGAAGGCGCTGTTCGAGGGTGACGTCGGGAGGTCGGCCAATGGGGAAGGGCGACCTCCCAGGTCAGAACTACAATTTCGCGCAGCCTGTACATTTTCAAGGGGAAGAGGATTGGTTTGTATCTGTATGTCGGGTTCGTTTTTTGACCCCGACGCGTCATTTTCATCGGAAAACATGAAGCGATCGATCGTATCGCCGACCTGACGCTCGACTTTCGGGAGATGCTCCAGCGCAGCGTGGTAGGCGGCGCTGTCCCGCGCGGCGCGCGCAGCGGCCGCCAGACCGGCCACTTGCTCGATCGCGTCCTGAAGCGCGAGCCAGTGCGATCCGGTCAGGCGCAGACAGGCGGCCTGGGCGAGCGCCTGGCCGACGAGGCGGCGCACGCGCGCAATCTTCTGCCTCCCCTCGTTAAAGAGCCGCACCTGCGCCGTGTAGCCCTCCGCGAGTGCGTGAAGCTCGTCGAAGCGGGTGCGCAACGGCGAGAGGTCGAGGCCGAACGCGGACGAGATTACGCCGCTGTCGTCGCGGCGTCCCGCGCGCCGGCCATGGCCGGCGTCGTGGGGCAGGATCAGGCCCGCATCACGGAGCTGGCGCAGGCGCGCCTTGATCGCCCCCACCGTTTTCCGGGCCGCGTCGGCGAGTGTCAGGTTGCTCGGCCACACGATGGGCGTTCGCCCGTCCCGCCAGTCCTCCAGCCGGGTGTAGCCGATCAGGTGGCGCAGGGTCTCGCGTGCGCCGGCGCCGAGACCGAGCGCGACGGCGGCCTCGTCCATCACGCGGTAGAGCTCGCCCTTGCTGGCGACCGTCGCCGTGCCCACCACCCGGGCTTCCAGGTCGCGCGCGATCCGGCGCGTCAGCGCGGTGATCGGGCGTGCGCCCGTCAGTCCCGTGAACGCCGTCTGGGTATAGGTCATCATTCGTCCCCTCTGTGGAGGGGCCGTCAGCAGGCAAGACGAAGACGTGGCGCGAAGCGCGCTCCCTTGAACCGAGGCTCCGAAACGGTTAGGTGGAAGATCGTGTTGGGATCGGTCCGCGTTTGGCGACGCGGCCACCTAGAAGTCTCAAGGGTGCCCGGCCTTCGTGCCGGGCATTCGTTTATGTGCTCACAGCCACTTCCCTTTTACCGGCCGCGAGTTGCGGCCAGCCCATCCCAATCTGTCCGACGCGGGAGCGGCACGGAAGCCTTCCGGATTCGTGCTTTCGGGCGGAGAACCCGGCCAATGTTCGTGTGATCGGGCGGAAAACCCCAACCGAAGCCGACCTCGCGAAGACCGCCGGCGGGCTCGTGGTTCGTGTGATCGGGCGGAAAACCCCTGCGGCAGGTCGTTTCGCCCTCCCGCGGCGGCCACGGATTCGCCTTTCGAGGCCTTCTGGCGCGCCATGCAGGGCCTGACCGGTCGTTCCGAGCCCGCGCAACGACGGAAGGCCAGGCCATGATAACGGACGGGAAAGCTCGGCGCGTCCTTCGTGTGATCGGGCGGGAAACCATCTCCTGGCCATAACCGCCGGATTCAGGCTTGGACGGGCGTCCTCTCGAGGCGGGTCGCCTGCCGCAAGCCGTCGATCGGCGTGATCGTCACGAGGGTGGAGAGCTTCGGGCGGCCGCCGTTGGGACTGCGCTCCTTCCGATCGGCCAGCGAGATTGAATATTCCGGGAGCGACTGATTCTTGGCCACTTCGCGCAGCGTGCGCTTGAAGCTCTCGATCGAGCGGGGTTCGAGCGAGCAGCCGACCCGGCCGGCCAGGTCGACCGTATCCGCCTCGAAGCGTGTGCCATCGACGCAGTTGAACTTGGCCAGTTCATAGAGCCGGCGCTCGATCGGCCCGAGCTTGAAGAAGTCGTCGTGGTAAGCGGCGATGCGGCGATCGGTGAGGATCGCTCGATGGAGCCAATCGCACAGCATCACCTCGATGTGCGTCACCTCGCGCTCGCCGCTGGGCAGCTTCTTGTATTTGATGTCGGCCTTCAGGAGCCAGGAAAAGGCGCTGTCCGATCCTTCGCCGCCGGTCTCGATGTTGGTGATGATCTGCGTGCCCTGGAGCCGGCTGAGCGACGCCTTCAGCGACATGTAGGAGCGCGAGGAGCGACTGGTGCCGGTCATCCGGAACAGGTCATTGGCGGTGAAGCTGACGACGCGCTCGATCGTCTCGCCGTTCTCGAGGCGGCCCACCATCAGGCTGGCGATGTAGAGCAGGATTTCCTTGTCGTAGATCGTCGCCACGCCGGTCTTGCTGGGATTGATCTCGATGCGCGCGATGTCGCTCTCGAAAGTCATGGGCTCCATCTGCGCCCGTTTCGTCAGGGCGAAGAACGGGAACTCAGCGACGGTGCGCTCACCTTGGATGTCGCCGTAGAGCGGGCTGTCCAGGCGAAAGAGATCGCCCTGGGGCGGAATGATCTTGGTCATGGCCTCCTCGGCGTCCGCTCCACTTCGCTCGCTCCTTCGAGCCCGGCGATCATGCAGCCCGATCGCGCGATCGGCAACCGGGGTCGGCCATGTCGGGTCCTGCCTAGCCGAGCGCGCAGTCCGGCGCAGCCGCGCGCATTCGTGTTATCGGGCGGAAAACCTCCGGGTCTGGTTCACGGAGCCGGCTGGGTCGGCCCGTCGACGAGAGCGGGCACAGCGTCATCGCCCGGCGCTGCATCGGCCTGATCGGCCTTACGGTCGCGGGCGAAACGCCGATCCTGATCGTAGCGATCAAGGAAGTTGAAGAGGGTCGAGCGGGCGACGCCGAAGCTCGCGGCGACCTTGGTGGCGGTGACGCCCGGCTTCTCCAGCTCGGCGCGGATCTGCGGAAGTTGCTCCGGGTCGAGGAGCCGCCGCCGGCCTCGGCGGTCGGCCGGGTGCGTCTTGATGCCGTGCAGGTAGCGGTAGTGCGCGTCGAGCGCGTCGAGCATCGCGCGGACCTTGTCGTCGGCGTCCGGCTCGACGACGATCCCCGACGAGATGATCTCGATCACGATGCCCTTGCGCAGCAGCGTCGACATCGCGCGGACCAGCGTCGTGGTCGAGAGCGTGATGCACGACAGATCGTACAGCTTGACGCGATCGCCCCGCTGGAGCTCGACGCCACCCTGCGCGAGCATCTCGGTCAGCTTGTTGAAGCTCTTCTTGCCGGCGACTACCACATGGTCGGCCGGATCGAGGAACGCTCTTTGCTCATCGATAGTGACCGACCCTTGGCATTCCGCGATAAACGCTACGGTGGTGCTCAACTTCCCCCTCCGCCGAGGACTTCACCGATGGAGACCCCGCGCGATTATGCTGCTGAGGGCTCTGAGATGCGCGTTCTACGCGCGCGATGCACCCCTCGGCAATAACATGGTGAATAGGGTTATCGTATCGCGTTGCGCTACCGTAACGATCTGATATCGGCTGCTTCTCGAATGTGATTGGGTGTTGCCAACCCCGTCACTTTGATCCAGTAACTTTGTTGGACTGTAATCGGACGGGGTAGCGTGCGTGCTTCCGACGGGTCTCACAGCTAAGGCGGTTCAGCTCTGCGCGGCAGGACTTGCCGCCCCGGGTGCGCCGCCCCCTGCGCGATATGCGATCTCGGTTCACACAGGCGCGACGCTGGCGCGCCAGCCCGAGAATGAAGCGGATGCCGAGGCGACGGTTCGCGACCTCATCACGCTCGGCGCCGATTTCGACGCTGGTCCCCTCACGATCAGCGGCCGCGATTTCGCGACTTACGGGGTGACGCCCGCGACGGTGTTCGACGCCTGCGCACTCGCTCATATAGACGACGGGAGCAAAGCACTGATACCGATCGGCGGTTCCGCTACGGTATCCGGCGTCTCCGCCCTTTTACGCCGCGCCTTCAACGCCCGAATAACCGACACCATTCGGCCGATGAACGCGAGCTACGGCGCGCGCTATAGCTGGCACAAATTTGGTCAGGCAGTCGACTTCGTACCCGCTAACGGCGTCGGCTCGATAACACGCGAGCAGGTCCGCGCCCTGATGGGCGCGGCCGGCATCCGTATCATCGAGCTGCTCGGTCCTGGGGACCGCGGCCATTCCAACCACTGGCACATCGCGTTCGCCCGCCCCGGCCAGATCATCGACCAACTTCGACCAGTCGAGGGCGACGAGGACTGGATGGTCGACGTCGCCAAGGGCGATGTTCCCCGCCAGGCTCACGGTGAAGCCGATGCATCTGTCGTGCCCGCGTCGGCTTCACAAACCGCAGAAAAGACTCCACCACAATGGGACGTCTTCGCCGCGGCGGAGCGGCGGGCTGTTCATGGGGGTGGATCATGATCGTACGGGCACTGAACAAGCTGGGCGGCGCAGCGGGCGGGATGGCGTTCCCGCTGGCGGGACTGGTGGCAGTCGCCGCGCCGCAGCCGGCTTACGCGGATGACGGCTGGGGGTGCCAAGTGGTGCTGTGCCTCGCCACGCCCGGTTCTCCCACGACCTACGCGGAGTGCGTCCCACCCATCACCAAGCTCTGGCAGCAACTCGCCGTGGGTGGAGGGTTCCCGACCTGCACCGGGGTCGGCATACGGACGAAATCGGCTAAGCACGGCTACAATCTGACCGTGACGCAATCGGATGGCACCGTCTCCCGCTATGCCCTCGACACCCGCTACCAGACGGTGACGCAGCAGTGATCTACAACGTCCCCGCCATCACCTCGCTGGCGCGACAATGCGCGCCGGAGATCGCGACGGAAGCCGTCGTGCCGCTCGTCGTGACGGAGAGTGGCGGGGACTCGCTTCAGATCAACGTCAACAAGGGTCCACGCGTTCGCGCCGGCTCGGTGGCGGCGGCGGCGGCGATCGTTCGCCGCTACATGGCGGCGGGGTACACGGTCGACGTCGGCCTCGCGCAGATCAACTCGGCCAATTTAGCCCGGCTGGGCGTGACGGTGGAGCAAGCGTTCGAGCCCTGTACCAACATGAGACTGGCCTCGACCGTCTTGCAGCAGGGTTATGGCCTCGCCAGCCGCTACTATAGCGGCATGGATGCGATTTCCGTGACCTACTCACTCTACAACACGGGAACGCTGACGCGCGGCCTGCGGAACGGCTATGTCGGTCGCGTGTGGTCCGCCGCCGCCACGCTGGGCTCGATCCGGTCGACGCCGCTTCTGCCGGGAGCGCCAGTGGCGGTGGTCGTGGGCGCGGTGCCTGCTCCCGCCACGCCGGCGGCGAACCGCAACGATTGGGTGGTCGGACAGGTCGCGGCCAATCAGGTCGAGGTGTTCAAGTGAGCGCCGAGAACAGCGTCGCGCGTGGCGGGCGGGAGCCGGGAGCGCAGGCGGAGCCGGCCGGGCTCGAGCTGCCGCCCGAGGTTCAGTCGCGCTACAACATCCGATTGGTCGAGACGCCGGGCGCCGAGCCGCGCTTCGGCCTGTTCGCGCCAGGAAACCGGGAGACGCCGGCGATCGAGATCACCGGCGACCGCATCGTGGCGCGTCGGGAGGACGCGGAGACGGTCGACAGCCTGGTCAAGATCGCCAAACACAACGACTGGGACCGGATTGACGTCGACGGCTCGCCGGAGTTCCGCAAGGCGGTCTGGACGGCCGCGTCGCGTGAGGGCCTCGCCGTCAGCGGATACGAACCGTCGTTCGTCGAGCGAGAGCAGGCGGCGAACGCCCGGCGCGAGGACGTGGCCCGACGCGACCAAGGAACCATGGCGGACGCTCCGGCGAGGCCCCGGTTCGACCCCGACGCGACGATCCCGGCGCGCTCGGCGCAAACGGTGCTGGCCGAGCGAGAGCGGCCGGCGACGGCCGACAAGGCGTTGTCGGATGCCGATAGCCGCCTGCTGCTGAAGGTCAGCGCGCTCACTGAGGACCGCAAGGGGCTTCAGGAAGGCCTCCGGCGGGACATGGACGTCTTCACGCGGGAGATTCAGTACGAGCGGATCGACGACAACCGTGGCGCCCTGAATGGGGCTTTAGATCGCGCGCTCGAGAGCCCGACGGTGGTCAAGGCCTTCGAACGCGCGGGATACGAGCCAGACGCGCTTCGCCAGCTCGGCCGCGGCGGCGAATGGGATACGGACGTCGCGGACGCGATCTACATGATCCGGTCCGGCAGTCACCGCGACACGCTCGGCCGCGAAGCCGGCGAGCGCCCGATCCTTGCGGATGAGATCAGGTCCGACCGCGAGGACCGGGCGGTCGCGGAGTCGACCGCGCCGGATGCTCGCCGGGCGAACGGCGAGCCGTCGCTGGTGCGCGAGGAGCAGCAACAGGCGGCCGCGGAGCGCCGGCACGAGGGCGACGAGCTGGCCGAGCTCTTCCTTCATGGCGCGTCGGAGACGGTGGCGAGGGATCCGCGACTCGCTGGCGCACGGGAGGTCCAGGCCGTCATGGAACAGCATATCGGCGAAGTATACCGGGGCGATGCGACGCAGGTGGCGTCGGCCAACCTCGAAAGCCGACAGATGATCTCGGACGCGCTCCGGCGCGGCCTGGATGTTTCGGTGCGTGAGCCGACGCCAGTTCGGCAGATCGAGCCGATTCAAGCACGCCCCGACCTGGAAAGATAAGTTATAATGGAGGTACACATGAAGTTTTCACCGAGAATGGGCCGGATGATGTCGGATCGCCGGGCCCGCCAAATCGTTGGGATTGCCGGCGTTCTGGCTCTCGTATCGATCGCCCAGCCGGCATTCGCCGACGGCACCGCCATCGAGTCCGGTCTCTCCACGATCAAGCAGTGGATGACCACGGTCGCGTCCGTGGTGGGCGTGATCGCCGTAATGGCGGTCGGCTACGCCAAGCTGACCGGCCGCATGGATTGGGGTCGCGCCGTCACGGTGCTGATCGGTATCGGCATCATCTTCTCGGCGGCGACGATCGTCGGCTGGATGGGCGGCGGAACGGCCTGACGTGGCCGAACAGGAGAAGCTCGCGGAGGACAAGGTCTTCCTGGCCATGACCAGACCATCGGTGTTCATGGGGTTGCCGCTCGAGGCGATCCTGCCGATCATCATGGTCTGCATGGTTCTGTGGGGGATCATGCACAACCCGTTCTACCCCCTGGCCCTGTTCGGGGCGCTCTACTTCCCGGCGCGCATGGTCGTTTACTACGACTTCAATGCATTCCGGCTTTGGGGCCTGTGGTTCCAGACCGTGTTCATGTCGAAGAACCGGAAGTTCTGGGGTGGCGGGAGCTATTCTCCCGTCCGCCTCGGCAAAACCGTGAAGCGGAAACAGTTCGGCAATGACTGACACCAGGCTGAAGCATAAGAAAGCCGCGGTTCGCGAAGTGGATGATATCAAGTTCATCCCGTACACGCGGCATGTCGACGACACGTTGATCGCTCTCGAAGACGGCTCGCTCATGCGCATGTATCGCGTCGATGGGCGGCCGTTCGAGACCAGCGATATCGGCGACCTGAACACTTGGCACAACAAGCTCAACATTGCCTGGCGCGCGATCGGCGACGATCGCGTGGCGCTCTGGACGCATCTCGTCCGAACCGCGACCGATCCCAACCTCGGCGGCGAGTTCCATTCGGACTTCGCGCGAACGCTCCAGGAGCGTTACGCCGAAGGGTTGAGGGAGAAGGTTCTCTACCACAACGAGTTCTATGTCACGATCATCGTGCGGCCGTCCAACATGGCTGGCGATCAGGTCACGCGCTGGTTCGGCAAGCGCAAGCCCGGTGCCGAGATCGATGATCGCGCCATGGTCATCATGGCGGACAAGTGCCGCGACTTCGAATCCCTATTGGCCGACACCGCGCCGGAGCGCCTGTCGCTCTACGAGCATGACGGCATCCTGTTCTCGAAACCGATGGAGATCCTGCACTTTATCCTCACCGGTGATCGCATCCGCATTCCGCTGCTGGACGGCAGGCTCGGCCAAGCGCTCTACCAGTCGCGGATCGTGTTCGGACGCGAGGCGGCCGAGATCCGGCTGCCCCACAAATCTCACTATCTTGGGATGTTCGGGGTGCGCGAGTACGTCGCCAGCACCCGGACCGGACAGTTCAACAGTCTGCTCACGCTCGATTTCCCATTCGTGGTGACCCAGAGCTTCGCGCCGTTGGTGAAGTCGGTCGCTAGCGAGCGGTTCTCCAAGAAGTACAAGCAGATGACGTCCTCGGACGACGCCGGCGTCAGCCAAGCGATGGAGCTGCTGGACGGCCAAGACGAGCTCATGGCGAACCGCTTCGTCATGGGCGAACATCACCTGTCGATCTCGGTCATCGACGACGATCCCAAGCGCCTCCTCGATCGACTGTCGATGGCGCGCTCCCGCGCCGCTGACACCGGCATGGTGATGGCGCGGGAGGACGTCGCGCTCGAAGCGGCCTTCTGGGCGCAGCTCCCGGGTAATTTTCGGATGCGGGCGCGGCCCGCCGTCATCAACAGTCGCAATTTCGCGGCGCTGAGCCCGTTCTACACCTTCCCGTCGGGCCGCAAGTCGGGGAACCACTGGGGAGACGCGGTGACGCTGCTCAAGACGCGCGCGGGTTCGTCCTTCTGGTTCAATTTTCACCGCGCCGACATCGGCCACACGCTCATCATCGGCCCGACGGGCGGCGGCAAGACGGTCCTGCAGAACTTCCTTCAGGCCCAGCTCGAAAAGACGGGCGCAAAGCAGGTCTTCTTCGACAAGGACCGCGGGGCCGAAATTTTCGTGCGGGCGTGCGGGGGCACCTATCTCACGCTCCGGAACGGCCAGCCGACGGGATTCGCGCCGCTCAAGGGGCTCGCCCCGAACGCCTACAACATCGCGTTCCTCCGCCAGTTCATCCGGGTGCTGGTGAGGCGCGAGAACAAGCCGTTCTCGGTCAACGAGGAGCGGCTGATCGACGAAGGTATCGACGCGGTGATGCGCCTTCCGTCGCAATCCCGCTCATTCGGGGCGTTGCGCGAGATGCTGGGCTACGCAGATGCGGAAGGGATCGGGGCGAGGCTCGAACGCTGGTGCCAGGACGGCGCGCTCGGTTGGGCGTTCGACGGCCCGCAGGACGAGGTATCCATGGCGGCTCGCTTCGTCGGGTTCGACATGACACAGTTTCTCGAGAACCCGGAAATCCGGACGCCCACCATGCTGTATCTCTTCCACCGCGTGGACGAGCTGCTGGACGGCCAGCGGGTGGTGGTTGACATCGACGAGTTCTGGAAGGCGCTCCAGGACGACGCGTTCCGGGCATTTGCACAGGATGGCCTCAAGACCTTTCGTAAGCGCAACGCCTTCATGGTGTTCGGCACGCAGTCGCCGGCCGACGCGCTGCGATCGCCGATCGCCCATTCCATCATCGAACAGACCGCGACCAAGATCCTCCTGCCCAACTCGGACGCGAAGCGATCGGATTACTGCGACGGTCTGGGGCTGACTGATGCGGAGTATCGGTTGATCCGCGAGGACCTGACGCCGGAGAGCCGGTGCTTCCTCGTCAAGCAGGGCCACACGTCGATCGTCGCGAAGCTCGACCTCGGCGGGATGCCCAACGAACTCAAAGTGCTTTCCGGCCGCGAGGAGACGCTCGTGGCCATGGAAGAGGCCATGGCTCTCGCGGGAAACGATCCGGCGGCTTGGCTACCCGCTTTCTACGCCAACCAGAGGAGAAGCTGACATGGCGCTCAAGCATATCATCCTGATGGCGGCGACGCCGTTCGCGCTCGCCGCTTTCGCCGCACCCGTCTCGGCGCAGGGCATCCCCGTATTCGATCAAACGGGCTACCTCCAGGCGCTCGCGACCGTGCAGCACACGGCGACGATGATCCAGCAAGGAGAGCAGCAGATCCAGCAGGCCCAACAGACGTTCAACTCGCTCTCCAAGCTGACGAACGTGAACAGTATCGCCCCCCAGCTAGTTCAGTCGGAAGTTCGCAACATTCTGCCAAATACGACGATAGATGCGACGACCCTATTAAGCGGTGATCTGACCAAGCTCGGCTCGCTCGGCTCCCTCGCATCAAGCATTCAATCAAAATATCAATTGTCAGGTAATTCCGACGCGGATACCGCTTATAATCAAGCCCTGAGAGACTCTACCGGCCAAGCCGCAACTATGGCTGCGTTAGGACAGAATACCTTGGCCGTGTCGCAGACACGGATGCAAGGGCTCGATCAACTCAGGCAGCAACTCAACAATGCCAAAGATCCAAAAGACGTGATGGATCTTCAAGCTCGCATTGCTGTCGAACAAGCTCAACTGCAAAATGATATGATTAAGATGCAAGCCATTCGGATGGCACAGGATGGTCAGTCGACACTAGCGCTTGCATCTACAGAAGCTGCCGCAGCACGTGCCTCAGACGCATCCTTTGCAGACGCCATTCTCAGGAAATGACCGTGCGTAGAGTCATTGGGGTTGTTTTCCTAACATTCATTGCCGGTTGTTCCCAACCTGTTCAGGTGCCAACTGAAGCTCAATTTGAGCAAAGTCCGAACCTGTTAAGCGCATGGATGATCAAGTGCCAGTCTGGCGAGTATAGTAACCTTGGTGCCGAGGAAAAGCAGCGGATGTGTGGTTCGGCTCAGCAAGCTGCAAATGTCTTACTGCAGCGTGAAGCCGCACGTAAGGCAGATGACTCCTTTTCAAGTGCCATTCTTAGTAAATAGATGTTACGAGTAAAGGAATGATAATCCCATGAGTGCGGCGCAGCCCTTCGCGGCGATGTACGGGTACATCGCATCCGCCATCGATACAGCGGTGTCCGGTTTCGGCTCGGGACTGGTTGCGTTTGTCGCAGCACCACTTGCTCTTGCAGCGACTATATACTTTCTTCTTTTAGGTTTTGCTGTTTTGCGTGGTGCTATCCAGGCACCCCTTCGAGAGCTTGTATTTCAAGCGGGTAAAGTAGGCTTTGCATTAGCCGCAGCCAGCGCTGTTGGCTATTCGGCGTTTGTAGTGACAGTGGTCAATAGATTACCGGAGGAGATCATTGCGGCTGGCACTGGTACACCCGTGACGAATCCTGGGACTACGTTCGATCTCTATGTTTCCGACTCAAATAAACTCACTAAAGCTCTTTGGGCGGCTGATTCCAAAGTGCAAAGTCAGCGGACCGGAATAACCGACGTCTCATTGGCTATCAGTAAGCTTGAATAC
Source organism: Sphingomonas bacterium (assembly GCF_903643065.1). Taxonomy (GTDB): domain Bacteria; phylum Pseudomonadota; class Alphaproteobacteria; order Sphingomonadales; family Sphingomonadaceae; genus Sphingomonas. Next base: position 15,512 of record NZ_CAHJWX010000003.1, read on the forward strand.
TTCATACTTACTATGGTTGGTATTATCGTCATCTATGTATTCGCTGCTGTCTCGGGGGCAGTAGGCTTCTGTATCGTGATTTTTGCCAAACTCTCCGTAGCTATATGCGTTGCGCTTGCGCCTCTAGCGTTGGCCTGCTTGCTTTTCAATTCGTCCCGATGGCTTTTCGATGGATGGCTGAAGCAGACTGCTAACTACGTTCTTCTGATGGTTATAATGACAATTATGACTAGGTTTATTACAGGTCTACAAGTATCTGTTATGGATGATGTTATGAGTGGGGTTGGCAATGGAGCCGAGTTCCTAGCTGCTACCCCCGCCGGCATAGCTCTTGATGCTGGCCGGGTATTAGTAACGGTTGTAGCTGTACTCTTGATTTATATCGTCGGAACGATCTTCTTCTTCCAGTCGCCATCAATCGCTGCCGGCATTGCCGGGGGTGCGGCATCCGGCGGCCACGGCTTCCTTCAGACGGGAGCCAATATGATGACGAGCCGCCTCCTCTTCCGCCGGACCGCAGGAGGAGGCGGGTCTCCCGCCAGCGCTGCCCGGTCGGGTGGTTCGATAAGCCGAGCTGCCTAGCGTGGTTCTTCAACCATAACCTCGAACACGCCACGGCGCAGAACACGAACGGAGATCGTATGAATAGGGTGGCATTGGTGACGCTGAGCGCGCTCGCACTCAGCGGATGCACCGGGACTCACATTAAGAAGCCGGCGGTATGCGATGGTAAGCACAGGCGGCCGGCCAACCTCTACGGGACAATTCTCCCGACGCTCCCAATTCCTGTTCCCCTGTCTCAGGCTGGCGGTCAGTCGATGGTGGCACCGGGTCCCGGGCCTGGGCCTGGTGCATTGCCCGCCCCGCCGCCGGCACCACCGGTGGCCGACCCAGCGGCACCCGTGACGCCGGGACCGAACCCGAGCCCATCACCAGTTCCGTCACCGGGCGGCGCGGACAGCTCGACGTCAACCGCACCGACCACGGGTGCCTCCACCTCCGCACCCAAGGCACCGCAGACTTCGCAGCAGTCGATCGCGCTGTCCTACTACTCATGCTGACAGAGGAATCGACGCGATGGCGCGCGTGAAGGCCGAAGACAAAGAGAAGTACCTCGAGACCGCGAGGACGTGGGAATACGATCGGATGCGCGCCGCAATCCAGTCGAAGCGGCTCGCCTGGGGCGTTGCGGGCGGTGCCTGCGCGCTCGCCGTCGCCTCCGTCGCCGCGGTCGTGATGCTGACGCCTTTGAAGACGGTCCAGCCCTATGTCATCCGGGTCGACAAGACGTCGGGCGAGACGGAGATCGTGACCGCGCTGAAGGGGCCGCAGCCCCGCACTTATGACGATGCAGTCAACCGCTACTTCATCTCGCAATACACCCGGTTGCGCGAAGGATGGCTGAACGACGCAGCGCGCGAGAACGCCTACAACGTCATGCTTATGAGCGATCAGGCGGAGGCGAGCCGGTATCTCGGCGGCGTCCAATCCAGCAACAAGAACGCCCCGTCCAATATTTACGGCGACAAGGGTTACGTTTCTATCGCGATTCGGACGATCAGCTTCCTGAGCCCGACGGTGGCGCAGGTTCGCTACTCCAAAATTATCACGTTCGGACAGAACACCCCGGTTGCGCAGAACTGGAACGCGATCATGACTTTTAGATACACGACGGCCCCGGAGCACGAGAAGGACCGGAACCTTAATCCGCTCGGCTTCCAGGTCGTGAACTACCGCTCGGATCCGGAGGCCTGACATGAACGAGCCGTCAACCACCCCGGAGACCGGCGAGCGCGTCGTCGTTCCCTTCCTCCCCGCGCTGCGCAAGAAGCTTGGGAACAAGCTCTCGCCGCCGGCGACCGAACTCGTCGTGACGGACAGCGGCTTGAAGAGCCGCGTCTGGCGCGGCGTCGGTGCGATCTGGAAGCGCCTCGTCCTGTTCTCGGCTGCCGGAGCGATCACGACGACGTTCGCGCCTCACCCGGCCTACGCCAGCGAGGTTCCCAGGCCCGGGTACAAGGACTCTCGGGTCCGCAACGTCAACTACGACCCCGACCAGGTGGTCTCGATCCAGGGCAGCTTCCGGCACGCCATCGAGATCCAGTTCGGCCCCGGAGAAACCATTACCCAGGCGGCGCTGGGCGACACCATCTCGTGGCAGATCGCGCCCGTCGGCAACATCATCTTCCTGAAGCCGCGCGAGAAGGCCGCTCCGACGAACCTGATCGTCGTCACCAACGCCGGCGGCTCACCCCGGACCTACCATTTCAATCTCACCCTCGGGACGGCCGAGACGATGTACGGCGTCCGCTTCCATTACCCGCAGGAGGAGCGCGCGCTGGCGATCCTCCAGACACAGCTCGCCCAGGCCGCAGAGGCCAAGACCCTCGAGACGAACATCACCGCGTCCGCGCTCGACCACGCCGTGATCGAGGGCACCCGCAACATGAATTATACGGTCCAGGGCGACTCCGCGCTGCAGCCGACCGAGATCTCCGACAACGGGGAGTTCACGGTGATGCGCTACCCCGGCCACGCCGACCTGCCGTCGATCTTCGCGGTGGACGTCGACGGCACCGAGACGATCGTGCCCTACGACGTGCGCGAGGACTTCGTTGTCGTCCACGCCGTCTATCGCCAGCTCCGCCTCCGGCGCGGGACGACGGTGCTCTGCGTCTACAACGAGGCTCCCCTGAGAAACGATCGCGGCGATCGCACCGGCACCGTGTCGAACGTTGTCCAACGTAAGGTGAAAGGGCAGTAAGATGGCCGACAGCATCATCGACCGGGGCGGCGTGGTCGGCCCTGACACCGTGCCTTCCCAGCAACCGGAAACCGTCGTCGCGCGCAGCGGCGGTATCGGCAACGTCGCCCTCATCGGTGCCGGTATTGCCCTGATCGGCGCGATGGGCGGCATCGCGATCGGCTACGGTGCGTTCCATCGCTCGGCCACCACCACGGCCGCAGCCGAGCCGGCGAAGGCGAGCGATCGGGCGGTCGCGGACGTGATGAACTCTCCCGACGCCCAACGCGCCCAGCTCGCCAACCAGCTTGGCCAGTCCGGCGCGCAGCAAACCGACATCTTCGGCCGGCCGGTGGCGGGGACACCGACCCAGCCGACCGTCGATGCAAGCGGCAACGCGGTCCCCGGCGCGACCACCACCACCGCCGCGACGGGAGGCGGCCAGCAGACGCCCGAACAGAGGCGCGCCGAACAAGCGCGCTCGATGGCGGATGCGGCGCGGCGATCACCGATCATGGCATTCGGCGCTTCCGGCCTCGCCTCGGCTTCGCCGGGGATCGGTGGACAGGATGAGGTGGGCCAAGCGCCCGGCCAGGTCGACGCGTCCGGCCGCCCCGCCGGGCAGTCGATGGTGGCTGCCCAGAATGGGCGGAACCTCGGCGCCAGCGGCTTCGGAGCGCCTGGCGAGGAGGGCGGAGCGCAGGCAAAGGGCCCGACCGACTTCAACGACCAGCTCGCCCACTCCGCGATCCAGACTGTACGGGCGACGATGGTTGCCGATCGCAACCTGCTCCTGAGCGCGGGGACGGTCATCCCCTGCACGCTTCAGACCGCCATCAATTCCACCCAGGCGGGCTTCGTCTCCTGCGTCATCAACCACGACGTCTATTCGGAGAACGGGCGGGTCGTGCTGCTCGACAAGGGCACCAAGGTCCTCGGGCAATATTCGGGTGGGATCACCCAAGGCCAAGCGCGCTTGTTCGTTCTATGGACCCGGGCCCTGACTCCGCGTGGTGTCGCCATCGACCTCGGGTCGCCTGCGGCCGACAGTCTCGGCCGAGCCGGGCTTCCCGGCGGCGTTGACACGCAGTTCTGGGCACGGTTCGGGGTCGGTTTGGTGATCTCGGTCTTGGAGGATGCGTCGCAAATCGCCAGTCGAAGCCTTGCCGGTCAGGGAAGTAACACCACGCAGGTTCCCAGCAACACCGGATCGACCGTCCTCTCACAGACGATGCAGATCCGCCCGATCCTCAAGAAGAATCAGGGCGACACCGCCGCGATCTTCGTGGCAAAGGATTTCGACTTCCGCACAGTCTATGATGTGGGGCTGAGGCGCTGAGCGATGTTCTCGCAATCCGCATCGCTACTCTACTCCCATAACGCCGAGCCGATCAGCCGACATCTTGAACGGGACGACGTCACCGAGCTCGTCGTCAACGAGCCGGGCATGATCGGACTCGAAACGCGTGGGGGCTGGGAGTGGCACGAGGAGCCGGCGCTGAACAACGCCGCGCTCATGACGCTGGCGAAGCTGATCGCCGGCCTCACCAAGCAGGACGTCAACGCCGAATATCCGATCTGCTCCTCGGTACTGCCGGGCGGCGAGCGTGCGCAGGTGGTGGTGCCGCCAGCGGTCGAGCAGGGGTTCATCTCGATCACGATCCGCAAGGCGTCCGGCGTGTCGATGAACCTCGACGACTTCGAGCGGGCGGGCCTCTTCAGCGAGGTCCGGGCGCACGGGCTCGGTGAGGAGGTCGACTCCCGTCTCCTCGCCTTCCGCGCCGCCGGCGACTGGAAGGCGTTTTTCCGGCTCGCGGTGGAGTCGCGGAAGAACATCCTGATCTCCGGCGCAACGGGCTCCGGCAAGACGAGCTTTTCCAAGGGGCTCATCAAGCTGATCCCCGACTACGAGCGGATCCTGACGATCGAGGACACCCGCGAGCTCGTCGTGCCCCAGCGCAACCACGTCCACATGATGTATGCGAAGGACGGCAAGAGCCTCCAGAAGGCCGGCGCCAAGGAGTTGCTCGAGTCCGCGCTCCGGATGCGGCCCGATCGCATCCTCCTGCAGGAGCTGCGCGACGGGACCGCGTTCTTCTACCTGCGCAACGTCAACAGCGGCCATCCGGGCTCGATCACGACGGTCCACGCCAACACGGCGGAGGGCGCGCTGGAGCAGCTCACCCTGCTCGTGAAGGAGTCGGAGGGCGGCAACGACCTCGACCGCCACGATATCCGCGCCCTGCTGCGCTCCCTGGTCGATATCGTGGTACAGATGGACCGCCTGCCACCCGGTGAAGGACGGCCCGCTCGCTACCGGATGACGGAAGTATGGTTCGATCCCGCGGGCAAGCCCCGCGATTGAGAAGGAGATCGGCGTGAGCGGGAAATGGGTTCGCAGCGACGAGGGAGCTCAGCCGGGGGCGATCGTCTTCCTGGCGCTCATAGGCATGGTGGCGAGCGCGGCGATCGGCACCGTCGCGGTCCTGTTCAGTGCCCACCTGCTCAGCGGCCATACCCCTTGGCGGAGAGTGCCGGGCGCGCTCTGGACGTTGAAGGCTTTACCGATTGTCTACAAGCCGTTCCTCGTCGGTTTCGGGATCGGCATGGTGCTGACGGTCATCGCCATCATCTCGACGCTGTTCACACGTCAGAAGCTGCACGGTGAAGCTCGCTGGGCGCGGGTCGGCGAGGTCCGCCGCGGCAAGCTGCTCGGCACCGCCGGCATCGTGCTGGGCAAGTTCGGCGGCAAGGTGATGCGCTTCGATGGCTCCGAGCATGTACTTCTCGAGGCACCTACGCGCGCCGGCAAAGGCGTGGGTGTCATCATCCCCAACCTTCTCGACTGGCCGGACTCCCTCGTCGTGCTGGACGTCAAACAGGAGAATTGGGACAATACTGCGGGCTACCGCCTGAAGGAACTGGGCCAACGCGTGGTGCTGTTCAATCCGCTCGATTCCAAGGGCAACACCGCCCGCTACAATCCGCTGAGCTACATCAACCGGCAGGATCCGGTGGAGGTCATCAACGAGCTCCAGAAGATCGGCCAAATGCTCTTTCCCGATCCTGTGTCGGGTGAGAACTTCTGGGCGGAGAGCGCGCGGACCGCGTTCCTCGGGGTCGCGGCCTATGTCGCCGCGACGGTCGACGATAGCGATGACGCCCTGCCGTTCACGATGGGCGAGGTCTACCGCCAGTTCGCCGCCGGCGACGCCGCCAAGCGGTTCCCCAAGATCATCGCCAAGCGAGAGCAGGCGGGCACGCCGCTGTCAGGCCCTTGCGTGTCGGCGCTACGCGACTTCATCACTGCGTCGCCCAACACCTTCACCTCGATCCGCCAGTCGGTGACGGCCAAAATCAACGCCTGGCTCAATCCTTATGTCGACGCAGCGACGTCGGAGAGCGACTTCGACCTGAGCGAGTTCCGCGACAAGCGGATCTCGCTTTACCTGGGCGTCTCGCCCGATGATCTGGAGCGCGTCGCTCCGATTTACGGGCTCCTGTTTCAGCAGCTGATCGACCGGAACGTGCGCGAGCTGCCCAAAGACGGCCGCCACCCGGTCAAAGTGCTGGTGGCGCTCGACGAGTTCGCCAGCCTTGGAAAATGCTCGGTCCTTGCCCAGGCGTTCAGCTACGTCGCCGGCTACGGGCTTCGGCTGCTCCCCGCCTTCCAGTCGATCGAGCAGATTCAGGGCGTGTACGGCGACAAGGTGGCGGCCGACATCGAGCGCAACTGCGCGGTTCGCCTCGTCCTGCGTCCGGCCGGGCTGTCGGACGCCAAGAAGATTTCCGAGCAGCTCGGCACCTACACGTTCAAGGCCCGGTCCCGGAACATGGGGACCTGGGGTGGCGGTGGCGGGTCGACGTCGGAGTCCGACCAGCGCCGGCCGCTGTTGCTGCCACAGGAGGTCGAGATGCTGCCGGAGAACGATCTCATCGTCTTCCGGCGCGGTATGTACGCGACCTACGGGAAGAAGGTTCGGTACTACGACGAGAAGAAGCTGAAGGCGCGGACGGAAATCTCGGTGCCGGTCATGCCGGCGATTCGGGTCGACCCGGCGATCGCCCACAAGAGCCTTCGTGTCATTCAGGCGGCCGAGGCCGAGGGCGACCAAGCCGCAGCTACCGGGCCGGCAGCGTCGGCAGGCGTCGCGGCTGCCCTGGCGTCCGCGACGATCACGCCGGCCAAGCGTCGGTTGAATAGGGCGGCAATCGACGCCGCCCAGGCTGCCCCGCCTCAGGAGCGTGTCGCGCGCCTGTTCGAGAGTGTAGTAGTGCTGGAAGCCAAGGCAGCCTGACGGCGGCAAGCTCGGCCGCGTACCGCTCGATAGGACGGCCTTTGGCCGGCACCGTATTTGCGCTTCAAGGCGCGGGTGGAAGGGGGCTTCACCCCCCTTCTGGGCAAGGGCTGGACCGTCTCCGCGCACGCGCTCCGCTTGGCGATCGCCAGGTGTCCCCACCCTTCCCTCCGCTGCACTCCAGTGCAGGGCGGGTGATCCCCCTCCCCCGCGATCGAATAACAATGAGCGAAAGGGCTACATTTCTGGTGGGAAGCGGAATGGCCGCTTACGGGCGGTGATCGCGAGAAGGCGGACGTTCGTTCAGGCGGCGGGGCAGGGGGCTCGAACGCCTGCCGTTGGTGGATTGCGGGCTCACCGCTTTCGGACGCCAGTCGCAGGTTATCAGGCGTTCGTTCATGCGCTTCGCCAGATCGCGATTGCGGCGAGGATTGGGGGGTGCAGCCCGCTCCCGGAACGCTCAGCTAGATGTTTGGTCCCAGGGATTGATGGTGCAACAACCACGAGCGAGTGGAAGGAAGCGCTATGGGCCAGGTTCTACACGGGAGCGCCACGACGACAGAGGTCGTCCGTCGAGCGATACAGCATAGTAAAGAGAGCCTGAGGGCGCTGGCGAGGCGCCACGGCGTCAACCAGAAGACGGTCGCCAAGTGGCGCAAGCGGTCGTCGACGGCCGATCTGCGGACCGGACCCAAGGAGGCCCGTTCCACGACGTTGACGATCGAGGAGGAAGCCGTGGTGGTGGCGTTTCGCCGCCACACGCTGCTGCCGCTGGATGACTGCCTCTATGCGCTACAGGCCACGATCCCGCATCTGACGCGCTCCTCGCTGCACCGCTGCCTGCAGCGTCACGGTATCAGCCGGCTGCCCGAAGTCGATGGCGACAAGCCCGCTCGGAAGAAGTTCAAGGCGTACCTGATCGGCTACTTCCACGTCGATCTCGCCGAGGTACGGACCGAACAGGGCAAGCTGTACCTGTTGATTCCCGCTGAGAGCTGACCCGGGGAGTGCCAAGTTTCCGCTGAGAAGTGACCCATGTTTTGACCTTTTCC
>NZ_CAHJWX010000004.1 GCF_903643065.1 Sphingomonas bacterium
CATGAGCGTCAAGCCTAAGTCGATGCCCGAGATCCGGGAGCGTCTCCACCCTGGCGAGCGCAGGGCGATGAGACCCATAGTCAGCCGTTCAGGGCTCCTGTTCGGCTTCCCGACTTCTGCCATTTTGTTAAGATCGGCCTGATGGCTGGTTTTGAGCCGGCCATCGCTACCTCTAGGAACGGCATGGGATGATGGTTAGCTGCCGTTCACGTCTTTTCGGACTAGGCTCCGGGTGCGCTTCCGGTTTTTTTGCGTGACCCAACGCCAGAGCCGAAGGCTTTCCGGCTTGCCACGATGGAGGACGATTTCCGCGCCTCGCTCCTGAAAGCGGCGAAGGCGGCTGCTGTTTCGTCGCCCCCAAACGCCGACATACCCCTGGATCAAACCTCGTTTGTAAAGAGCATAACGCTCAACGCATCAGCGATTTCAGCTCTCGACATGAATCTCGCCGATGTTGCGGCGTCCACCATGCACACGATTGCATCGCCAGACGGAGCGAAGGTGGGATCACGAAAGGTATACGCGGTGATGGCGTTCGTCATCTCGGAATATGGCGCCATTGAGCGGCCGTCGGCAACAGGGCCGAAGCCGAAGAGCAGTTTTTTGTGAGGCAGATGGTAAAGCCGCCCTCTCCTCTTAGATCCGCGCGATGACCCAAAAGTGACGTTCGCGGCTGCTTCCAAAATCGGATCTTGGCCCTTTAATCATGACAATGTTCCGTTTGCTTTACCACTTCAGAAGGCCTGTCGCAGCGCCGGCAACTTGGTTATGATACGACCCCTGCGCCTCTGAGCTTCGCAGTGGCCGCCGGGCTGCCCGTGATTGGCCTCCTCCGGCCAAAACGGCTACACTACGAAAGGAGGTGCGAATGGCCGACGTCATGCACATGGACTTCTCGCAACGGTTCGGTTTGGTGTGGCGCAAGTCGCTGCCATACATGCCGGGTGATGCGCGCGAACGCCTTGCGGCCATGCTGACGCCCGAGGCGCTGGCCACCATGGCGGGTGTTGCGGCGATCTGGGCGGGGTCGCACTTCTTCGGCGTTGGCGAAATCATCGATGTCGCGCTGCTGGTCGGTGGCTATGTAGCGATCGGGGCCGCTGCCAGCCAAGCTGCTCACAAGCTGTACAATGTGGTGACGACTACAAGCCACGCCCGCTCCGACGCCGACCTCGACCGCGCAGCGCGCGAGCTCGCCGAGGTGGCCGCGCTGGTCGGCATCGAATTCATCCTAGCCATGTTACGAGTGCGCAAGCCCAAGGGAACGTTCGGGTTTTCCTACAAGGGCGAGTTACCGAAACCAGGAGTGGCGATCCCGTCCATGCCGCGCGCGGGTCCGTTCAACCGCTACGAATTTGAGATCCACTACACCCGCGGGATGGCGCTTGGACGGGGCGGAACCAACGCGCGCAACGTCACAAGGATTGGGCGCGATTGGACGCCGGGCGTCGCTCCGGTCGAAGACGCGGTCCGGGAAGTCCGCAAGGCAACGGAGCACGAGGTGGTTCACCTATGGCTGAACCGGGCCTTCTCGACGCTTGGGCGGCCAGCTTATTACCTTCGCATGGGCGCGTACAAACGATCGTACATCCTTCGCTACCTTGAGGAAGCAATGGCCGAAGCGCGCTCGCAGCACATCGTCCCGCGCCGGGAAGGGGAGGTTGCCTTCTACCGCTTTCCATTCGACCCGACCTATCAGGTGACGTTGGCCAAGATGGGCGAGGAGTTGCGCGGCATCGTACTCGGTCCGGTCACGGTCGGCGGCATGACATTCCAAGCGGTGCACGGAACGCCCGATGGCCGTCACTAAGGAGAGCGCGGTCGCGGCGGCGCGGGCGTACGCCGCCGGACGCGGCTACCCGGCTTGGCGCGACGGATCGGTCGCAACGCGGCGAGAGACGGTGCGCGGCCATAACTGCTGGGTGGTGACGGCCCGTGACGTGCCCGCGCCCGGCGAGCCCGACTGGTTCGACGTGTTCGACGCAGGCCAGTCGTACTTGGTCGACGTTGCCACCGGCGAGTGCATCGGTGCCGGTAAGACTAATGGGTGGACGCTGTTCGTACCGGTGAAAGACTGACCCACAACCGGTCACTTAGGGCGCCTGGGCCGCTCTCCAGCTTCGGACATTGGTTCAGGTTCAGCGAGCCGACCGGTCATGCGATATGGAGCGCCGCGAGCAGAGTCAGGCTGATCGCGCCCAGGCCAAGCAGGGACAGGACCAATGCGGCGGTCACGCGGCCACCAGCTTTGGCGACGACGCGAATGTCTACCCCGAGCCCGAGCGCAGCCATGGAGACGACGGTCAGCAGCGTCGCGACCCGGCCGATCGGCGCGATGGAGGCGGTCGGCACCAGACCCAGCGAGCGGCAGGCAACCAACGCCAGGAAGCCGATGATGAACCACGGCACCAGATGGGCAAGGTCGAACCGCTTCGTGGCCGGCTCGCCGGCGGCGACCTCGCCATCGGGCACCACCTGCGGTGCAAGCCGCGGTGCCACCAGCGACAGGGCGAGACAGACCGGCCCGAGCATCAGCACGCGCACCAGCTTCACCAGCGTGCCCATCTGCACCGCCGTGGCGCCGAGCGGCGAGGCCGCCGCGATCACCTGCGGCACGGCATAGACGGTGAGCCCGGCAAGGGCACCGAAGGCAAGTCCGCTCATGCCGAGCGCGATGCCCAGCAACGGCAGGCCGAGCACGACCACCACGCCCAGCACCGCCGTGAAGGCGATCGACGCTGCAACGTCGTCGCTGTCGGCTCCGATCACCGGCGCCACCGCCGCGATGGCAGAGTTGCCGCAGATCGAGTTGCCGCACGCTATCAGCAGCGCCATCCTGGTCGGCAACCCGAGCAGCCGGCCGATGCCGACGCTGAGCAGGATGGCGCCCGCGACCACGCCCGCGATGCCGAACAGGAGCGCCGGGCCGGCCGCCAGGATGGTTGCGGCGCTTACCGACGCGCCGAGCAGGACCACGGCCACTTCCAGCAGGTACTTGGCGCTCAATATGATGCCGTCGTGCCACCGGTCGCCGGGCGTCCAGAGGCTGCGCACGGCCGTGCCGACCAGGATGGCGAGCACTAGCGCCTCAAGCCAAGCCTTGCCGGCCAGCGCGCGCTCGCCAGCTTCCAGGGCATAGGCTGCCCCGGTCACGGCGAGGCACAGGGCGATGCCGGGCAACACCCGCACGCTCCGATGAACGGCCGGTGTCGACGATGATGGGAGATGATGGGCGAGACTGGCCATGACGGGATCCTTCCGCCGCTCGATCTATGCGAACTCGATCGTTCTATCTAACGCAGCGTTCTTGTCATTCCGATCGGTGATCGTGATCGATCATGCTATGCGGCACCATGACGCTGGAGCAGCTTCGCATCTTCGTCGGCGTCGCCGAGCGAGAACATATGACGGCTGCGGCGCGCGCCCTGCACGTGACGCAGTCGGCTGCCTCAGCGGCGATCTCTGCTCTGGAGGAACGGCACGCGATCAAGCTGTTCCACCGCGTCGGGCGCGGCATCGCGTTGACGGAAGCCGGAAGGCTGTTCCTGACCGAGGCACGCGGCGTGCTTGCGCGTGCCACGGCGGCGGAGACTGTGCTGGAGGAGCTGGGCGGGCTCAAGCGCGGCACCTTGCGCGTTGTCGCCAGCCAGACCATCGCCGCTTATTGGCTGCCTCCCATCCTCACTGTCTTCCATGCGCGCTACCCAGCGCTGAGCGTCAAGCTGGCGATCGGCAACACCGAACAGGCTGCGGCGCGCGTCCGTGACGGCGAAGCCGACCTAGGCATCGTCGAAGGGGAGGTCGACGACCCGGCGCTGGCTCATTGGCCGATCGGCGAGGATCGACTGCTGCTGGTCGGAGCCGAGCCCTTTGTGGAGGCCCGTATCGGTGCCGCTTGGTTGCGGCATGCGCGCTGGGTGCAGCGCGAACCCGGATCGGGTACGCGGTCGACGCTCGACGGCTATCTAATGGCGCTTGGTGTCGATCCCGCCAAGCTCGACGTGGCGCTCGTGCTGCCTTCCAACGAGAGCGTGCGGACCGCAGTGGAAGCAGGTGCAGGCGTCGCCGTTCTCTCGGCGCTCGTGGTTGCGCCAGCGATCATGGCGGGCACGTTGCATGCCGCACCGATCACGTTTGACCCCCGCCCTTTTTTCGGGCTTCGCCACAAGGAACGTTACCGCACCAAGGCCGCCGACGCCTTGCTGGACCTGATCGGAGCGAAACCCAAGTAACAGTTCAAGCAAGGGAAGACCCACTTACGGCCATTCACGCCGGTTTCGTCGACTTCTGAAACGGGCCGTTCGTTCATTCTAAGATTCAGCCTAATTCGTCAGGGTTGACCGGAGCGGCTTTGTGTTGGGCGTTGGCCATTCCCGACGATTGGCGCAGCCAGGCGACTCCGCTACGGCTCTCCGACGAGGAGGTTGAAATGCCGTCGCTTGCCGGAGACATCATCAATCGCGTGCGCCGACTGCCCAAGCCGACGGGCGCGGCCGAGGCCCTGCAGCCGCTCTTCGAAGCGGTGAGCAACGGTATGCACGCGGTCGACGACGCCGGTGAGCGCCCGTCCGGCATCGGCCGTATCGACATCGACATCACGCTCGCGGCGTCGCCTGGCGAGCACGAGTTTGTCGTCGCCGATACGGGTGTCGGTCTGGACAATGTTCGGTTCGGAGCCTTCCTGACGACGGACACCGATTTTAAGAGCAACCGGGGCGGCAAGGGCATTGGGCGGCTGCTGTGGCTGGACGCCTTCAACGCGGTGACCGTCACCAGCACCTACCGTGAGGACGGCAAGCTGTACCGGCGCCACTTCAAGTTCGCACTCGCTCGCGATGAGCAGATTCAGCAGCACGCGATCGAGGAACTGGCGTCCGGATCGGCGCAGATCGGCACCACGATCCGTTTCCGTGGCCTCAGAGGAACTGCCTACCAATCCAAGTTTCCAACCCGGGCCGACACGATCATCCGGCACTTCGGCTCGCACTTCCTCGCCGAGTTCATTCTCGGCCAATCGCCGCCCGTGACCGTGACGATCGGCGAGCGATCCGTCGCCTTCCCGGGCGCGATCCGGGACCTGCTGGTTGAGGAGCGGGGCGGCTCGGACATAGCGACCGATGAATTCGGCAACCTGCATGTCGACCACTTCATCTTTAATAAGGCCGCCAGTGCTGACTTCGACGGCAATCACCAGCTGCACCTCATCGCCAACGGCCGCACCGTGTCGACGCGCAAGATTGACGGACTGATCGGCCTTGGGCGCTTCGGCGACGACGGCCAATCCGTCTATCACGGCTGCGTCACGGGCGAGTTCCTGGACGAGCGCGTCAATCAGGAACGCACGAACTTCAACTTTAATGAAGACGTCGCCGACCAGATCACCAAAGTCTGTTCGCGAGCGGTGTCGGAGCAGGCGATCGGCACCGAGGTGGCGGCATTCGATGCCACACGGCTAGAGACCATGCATTCGTTCCTCAGCGAATATCCCTCCTTCGGCTTCGCCGCGCCTAGCGAGCTGCTGGAGCGGACGCCGCGCAACGCGGTCAAGGCGGAGCAGTTCGCGGCCGCGCTGATCCCGACGCGGATACGCCGAGACGTCGATCGCAACCGTCGCGTTCAGGACGTCGTCGCCAAGCTCGGCTCGGGCGAGGCGCTTTCGGGCAACTTCGCCGAGCTGGTCCGCGCGGCCGCGGACGACGTGAAGGCCGAGGAGCAGCGGCAGCTGACGGAATACGTGTTGCGCCGCAAGCTGGTCCTGAACGTCATGGACCTGCTCATCGCCCGAGTGCGGGAGGTTGACGGAATGCGAGACGCCTTTCACCTGGAAGAGACGCTGCACCAGTTCATCTGCCCGATGCGGGTCAGGGGCGACGATCCGGCGCGCATCGAGGTGTCGGACCACGATCTGTGGGTCGTCGACGAGCGGCTTACCTTCGCAAAGTATTTCGCGTCGGACGTCCCCGTCTCTCAACTGGTGGCCGACGTGACCAGCACCGAGCGGCCCGACGTCCTCGTCTGGGATCGGCTACACGGCCTTGGCATGGACGGTGACGAGCCGCTGAAACGCGTGATGCTGATCGAGTTCAAGAAGCCGGGCCGGCGCGATTACGACGAGCGCTACTCGCCGATGAATCAAGTTTCGCGCTATCTCACCCAGCTCGTGAACGGCGAGATTGAGGGACTGAACCGGCAACGGGTTCGGCTGGCGGCCGACTGCGTCTTCTATTGCTACGTCGTAGCCGATATCGTCGGCAATCTGGACGTCCATACGTCGGCCTGGAAGACCACCGCCGACGGTCGCGGCCGCTGGACCGAGCTCAGCGGCCGATTTCGTGGCTCGATCGAGATCATAGAATGGGCGGACTTGGTGAAGGATGCGCGCGCGCGGAATGCGGCGTTCATCGAACTTGCACGTTGAACCGGTGCTCGAACGACGTCTTGAGTCGAGCCACGTTGGACCCGGCGTATGGCTGTGCCCCTCGACGAGCCCGGCGAGCGGGGTCGTCCTACTCGGCCGATTGTCGCCGCTGCGAAGCTGGCCGACAGCGGAAGCGAGGATAGTGCGCCGGTCGCGAAAAGCACCGCTGGACGGCTCTCGATCCGTGCCGCTCATTTCCGATGTAGTCCTGCGTCTCCATACGCGAGCGGGTGTCGCCAAGGCCTGAACGGGTGCGAACGTGATTGCGATCGAGCCGATCAAGTGATTTGTGGGCGTGGCGTGGACGGGCGGTCGCCGCAGTCGGGAAAGCGGTTCCTGGGATGTCGTCCCCAGCCGCGCGAGAGGCGGGACAGGACCGCCGGCAACCCCTACCAGAAGGGATGCGCATCAATCAGTATTCCTTGACGAGTCGCGCCGAAGCCGAGCGGATTGAGCAGGAGTACTGGATCACGGACGGACTTTACCTGCTGGGGAGCGTCGCGCAGGGGCTGACCGTTTTCGATCAGCAGGTGCGGGCCCACAACCTCGCCTGGGCGCTCTGGCGTCTTCTGGAGGGCGACGGGCCCGACAGCGCCCTGCGCGTCGCGATAATCGGCGGCGGCATCGCGGGCCTGACCGTCGCCGCGTGCCTCCTGGCCCGGTCGCGAGGTTTTCACATCACGCTGTTCGAGGAGCGCTGGGACCTGTGCCCGCTCCAGCAGGGGTCGGACACCCGGTGGGTCCATCCGCACATCTATCGTTGGCCGGAACACGGCAGCCGCGCTCCCGACGCGGGTCTGCCCGTGCTGAACTGGACTGAAGGACGGGCGTCCGACGTGGCGCGAGACATCCTCGAGGGCTTCGGCCGATACGCCGACGAGTACGGCACCGACAGGCTGGATCTGGTCCTCGGCCTGAGCCACCTACGCATCGACGCGACCGACAGGTCGATCGAATGGATGGGCCGTTCCGGGATTAGGAGCGGGCCCCATGTCCGCGCGGGCGACGCGGACGGCGCTCGCCGGCCGTTCGACGTCATGGTGCTCGCCACCGGCTTCGGTCTTGAGGAGGGCGTGGCGGACGCCGCGGGAGCTAGTTCCTACTGGCGCAACGACCGACTGGGGCAGCCCCAACTGGGCGGCGACAGGCGGACTTACGTGATCTCGGGCCTGGGCGACGGCGCTCTCGTCGACCTGTGTCGCCTGACCATCGAGCGCTTTCGCCAGGATACCATTCTGTACGAGCTGTTCGAGGATGGGCTCGAGGCGTTCGAGGACGATCTGCGAACCCTCCTGGACGACGATTTCGGGCGCACGAGACGCAACGTGCATGATCTGTTCGAGCGCGACCTCCCCCTTTCGGCATCGGCGGCGTTAGATCTTGCCCGGGAACGGCTCCGCGGCCGCTTGCGCAAGGACACCCATGTCGTCCTGCACGCGAGGGGACGCGACAACAACAAATCCATTCGCGACCTGTTCGACGGACATAGCTCCTTCCTGAACAGAATGCTCCTCTACCTGCTGTACCGATGCGGCGGGTTCGTACTGTCCCTGCGCGAACTGGCGGCGACCACTGCGGAGTTCGCTGTGCCGCCGGAGAGGGTAGTCGTCCGGCACGGTGCCAGCACGATCGCCTCGATCAACGCGTTGTTCAGCGATCCGCTGGTGATCTCGGAACCGGTGCAGAGGATTAAGGACGACAAGCTGCAGGCGGCACGACGTGGTTGGCCGCTGGGCGCCTTCCCGAGCCTGGAGGTCGGCGCGTGACCGCCAAACCGCTCCGGTACGAGCATCCCGAACCCGTTCCGCCGCCGTCGCAACTGGTTGCCCTGCCGTTCGTCTCGTCGGTCGCCGGCTACCTAGACGTCACCGTGGGCTGCAGCAGCGTGCGCGTGACGATCCACCGCGTGATGACTCGTGACGGACACGCCTATCTTCAGCAAATCTGCAGCTACGCGGGTGGTAACTTGGATCATTCCAGGGCGGGTCGGCTCTTTGTCGTCGACGAGGGCATCATCGGTGCGGCCTTTTCGGGGCGGACCATCATGCGGACTCGACGGTATGGCGACGAAGCCGAATGGTGGACCGACTACCGGGCGGATCGCATAGCGGTCGGCGACAAGCGCCCAGCACCGGCGGAGCCGATCTCCTATCTGGCGGTGCCGTTTCTCGATGCGACCGGCGATGCGGTGGTGTGCGTCATGTACGCGGAGGCGGGTGGTTTGAACCGCTTCGTCGAGGCCGGTGGACACCTCGATGCGGTGCTGGGGATGAGCGCTGGCTACTGTCGCATGCTCGACGGCATGAGCGACCGCCCGCTCCCGCGTGTTCGCAACTACCCGTTGCCGGCGGGCAGACCCGTCGGGGGACCGTCCACGCTCTATCCCAACCTACAGGAGCCCGTGCGCGACCGGAAGCCGCCGCGCCTGACCCGTCTGACCTCGTTTAACTTCGCGCTGTCCGCGTGACGGCGACCGGTCGCGGTCGGTGCCGACGAGCGGTCGCGCTCAGCGGACGAAGTTGGGAGCGCCGTCCTTCGCTTCCCAGCTGAGATGGATCCAGCCCCACGGGATGTAGTGCGAGCGGCCCTCGGCGTCGAAGATCCGGTGGCCGCGGCTCTCGCTGACGTGGAGCTTAAGCGGCTGCTCGATCCGGATCGCGTCACCACCCGCGAACCTGTACTCGCGCCACCGCTCGCTCGATATGTCGGCGAACGAAAGGTCGCTCTCGTTTATGAAGGTCGGATCGGCCGCGAGGACGTGGGCCATGTCGGTCTCCTGGTGGGGGCGGACGGATCATAGACGATCGCGACTCGCGTGTTAATCCTGGGAGCGCTCGCCTCTCCACGCGCCCCGATGCGGTGCGGATCGGCGTTCAGGGCGAGGTTGACCCGGCGAGGGATGAGAGCGAGGCAACCTGGATCCGTCTCGCCCTGCTCGACGGGCGGTCGCGGTAGTAGCCGTCGCCGCGGCCGGCCAGATGCAGCAGGTTCTGAGCGTCCACCGAGACGTTGGGGGCGTTCCGCTTGGCCTCCTTCATGTCCATGGGCTTGAGCACGAGCCACGTCGCCGCGTTCGCCCGCACCTCCTCGCTGAAGTGGTCGCTCATCTGCGAGGCCAAGACCATCCCGAGCCCGAACTTGCGCGCCTCGGTAATCAGCTCATTCAGGATGTTGTCGCTTCGGTCTCGGTCGCCGCCGCCCATGCTGAGGATCTTGGCCTCGTCGATTATGACGAACAGGCGGAAGCGCTGGTGGTCGTCGGCGGGTTGGACCGGGATGGGTCCGCGCAGCCGGAGCACGCGGAAGAGCTTGCGCAGCAGCGTCTCCGTCGCGACGAACCGGATGTCGTCGGGGAGCTTGCTGAGGTCCAGCCGCATCGACCGGGAGAGAAAGTCGTCCACGGAAACGTGCGCCGTCCGCCGGAAGATCGGGTGGTCGAAGAGTTGCTGGACGGCTGCTAGACAGCCCTCGATGGATGCGCGCTGACCCTTGCGGGCGTCGTCGTCGGCCCAGTGCCCCAGGATGTCCTGGACCACGCCGAAGGTCGGCGCGGGCCTGGTCCAGGTGCCCGGATCCTCGTCCTCGATGCCCGCCCGGGCGTAGGCCTCCTCGAACGCTTCGCGCAGGATCGCCGACTGGCGATGGCCCAGCGACGGCACGGCCCGCTGGATCATTGCACGGAGCGAGGCGCGCTGGTCGTAGAGGCCGCTCTCCTCGGCGCTGTGGGCGTCGATCTCCATCGGGTTCAGGCCGACCGTGCTTGCCGAGCCGCTGGACAGCAGCGTCGATTCTGTGCCGGGGAACGTCACGTCGCCGTGGAAGTCGAACGTGAGGACCGGCACGCCGAACTGGTGGATCGAGGCGCCAAGGACCTTGAGCGTCTCGGTCTTGCCCGACCCCGAGGCTCCCAGCACGAGCAGGAACCCGTTCGACTGGCGGCCGGGCGCCCATAGGACCGGTCGGCTCGACGCGTGCTCGGAGCCTAGCGGCACGTCCAGCAGTCCGGCGCTCGGATCGATCGGGATCTCCGGCATCTGTATGTCGGTCCCGGACGCGTCGACCAAGGAGGCGCCCGGGTCGGCGGGAGGGACCGCGTCGTCGGCGACGGCGGCGTCCGTCGCGGCTTCGGACGACGCCGCCGCATACGGGTCGGCGACGGCGGAATCGGCTTCTTCCACGGCTTCAGACTGCGATGGCTCCGCGCTCACGCGGCGGAGCATCTCGGGCGCGACCAGCGGCTCGGCCGGTGCGTCGCGGAGCCTGGCGGTCGTCGCCGGGATCTCGTCCTCGTCGATCCGGTCCCGCGTCGACCTGAGCACCAGCCCCACGTCGGCCGCCGAGAGGGTCTCGACCCTGATCGGGACGCCGCTCGCGGTCGTGAACGCGCGGATGACGGTGTCCGCGACCGAGGCGAGCTGGACGTGCACGATGCGGGCGCCGAGGCGTACCGCGATCCGGCCCGCGAACGCGTCCTCCAGCAGGGCGTGCCAGCGTTCCACGAAGTCCGGCTCGTGATCCTTCAGGAGCGCGGTGTAGAGGTGCTCGCGAAGCACCTCGCGGCGTGGGTGCGCGAGCGGCGACGTGGTCTCCGCGCTGAACACCTCCGCCAGCGCCTGCAGCGTCGCGAGCACCTGGCCGACGGCGCGCCCGGTGATCACCCCGTCGTTGACGGTGTATGGGATCGCCTCGTCGTGCGCCTTGACCTCGAGCACGTCGATGACGAGGCCGCCGTCCTCCTCCCGCAGGCCGAGCAGGTCGGCCTTCTCCTTGGAGTGGTGTCCGGCGACCAGCCAGCGGGCGGCGGCCGGCGTGTCGAGGCTGACGGACAGGCCGCTCGGCTGCTGGAGGCGGTACCAGCGCATGGCGATCAACTTGCCGAGCGATCCCTTGACCTGCTTCTCGTGGCTTGAGCTCGCCAGCCCCAGGATGCCGTTGGGCTCCATCGCGACGAGATCGCGCGCGAGCCGCTCGAGCGTCTCCGTGCTCGCGAGGAAGTGGGTCCGTCGCAACTGCTCGTCGAGCCGCGCGATGAAGGGCGACAGGTCGTGGGCGAAGGTGGTTATCTGTCGGCTGCGGTCGATGCGACGGTCGATCACCTCCGCGCCGCCGAGGCGCGGGAGCGGCACGCGATGCGGGTCGGCGAGGACGGTCCACGTCGCGTGCTCGGCGATCGCGTCTAGGCTCTCCTTCACGTCGCGCACTTGCGGGATGTAGGCTGGGGTCTTCCTCTGGAGCGCGGTGTGGAGGAGCGATGCGGCGGCGAGATAGCCGCCGAAGACGTGCTCCTCGGCGACCGGCACGACCTGTATCTCCTTGCGGATCCGGTTGAACCGGTATTCGCAGGTGGGCATCCACGGGCTGAGGTCGTGAACCCCGGCCCTGGCCACGGGCGTGCTGCGCACCTCGAAGGGATCGAAGACGACGGCCAGATGCGCGGGTTCGCCGGCGAGCTCGCGCTGGAGATCGGCGGGGGCCATGATGTCGGGCGTGATGCTCAGGGAGACCAGTCCCCGCTCCTCGCCTCGCCTCAGCGCCTCGCGGACCACCTCGTTGAGATCGCCGATCTCGTTGGCCCAGCCCCGCGTGTCGGGATGGGTGTACCTCACGCGGACGTGCAGGCCCCAGTAGCCGGCGACGCCCATGTCCTGGTCGGCCTCCAACCCGTTCAGGAGCGCCTCGACGAACTTCGTCGGGCGGGGCGGATCCACGAGCAGGACCTGCAGGCCGGCGCGGGCGAACGGGCGGAGCATGGCGAGCCGGTGTGCGACGTCCGCGATGGTGCGCACCCCGTCCGGCTCCAGCAGGCCGCGCGGTGCCGCCTTGAACAGCGGCAGCCGCCCGATGGTACCCGCCTGTCCGAGCATTACCGACTGCGCCAGACCCGTCGTGTGCTGCGGCAGCACCACGATCTGCAGAAGCTGGATCTCGTCGGCGCACGCCTCCTCGACGGTTTGAGCCTCTCGCTCGGACAGGCTCCGGGACAGCCCGCGGACGTCGCGCACGATGGTCGCGCTGCGCCAGAGGTACAGCGGGTGGAGCGGCGACATGATCGCCTCCACCGAGTCCTCGCGCCGATAGATGTAAAGCTCCAGCGCCAGTAGGCCGCTCAGCACGGCTTCCGCCTCGTAGTCGGCGGCGGCGATCATCTCCTGGTAGCAGGCCGACGCGAGCCGAAGCAGTTCCTCGTAGCTGGCCAGGTACCGCTCGAGCGTCTCCTGGAGGGCCGGCTTGCCCGCGAGGAAGGCGATGGGGGAGATGGCTAGCTCGGACGCGAACGGGAGCATTGCCGCGCGCAGGTCGCGCAGGCGCTCGACCTCGGTGACGAGACCGGTCGGCACGATCTCCTCCGCCGCGAAGTCGCGGAGCTGCTTGAGCACGGGTTCGATGCGCGACGGCGTCCAGCTCTTGAAGGCGGCGATCTCGAGCAGGGCGTCCGGCTTCTCGCTTTCGACCTCGATCAGGCCGCCCCAGTCCTCGGCGGTGGACCGGGACCGCACCAGGTTCAGGAGGTCGCGGTTGGTTTCGACGACGCTGGCGGCGGTGGCTGATCCGGCCCGCTTCACGTCTTGGTCGGAGATGCGCACCTCGTCGTCCAGCGCGGCGGTAGCGATCTGGCTGATTTCGTCGGCGACGTCGGCAAGCTCGTCGTCCCGCCCCTCCATCAGGAGGCGACTCACGGCGCGTTCGACCTCCTCGCGCGGAGTACCGCCGACACCGGCCTTCGAGCCCGGCTTGATCTTCGCCCGCCAGAGCGTGCCCGCCTCTTCAAGGTCGAGCCCGGAGAAGTCGCCGTCCTTGGCCGCCTGCCGCATGACGCGCGCCAGCCTCGCCGCGGCGGCGCGTTCGACTCCCTCCAGCCGCCGCCCGTGATCGCGCAGGCGGGTCCAGTCCTCGTTCGTCGAGCGCTTGAGCTGGTCGACGAAGTCCCGGTTCGCCAGCAGCCGGCGAAGCACCCGCTGGTCGGTCTTCTCGTCCGCGAGACGTCCGTCTGGGAGCAGGCCCAGGAAGTGCAGACGACGGGGCGCGAACACCGATCGTTCGATCGGCAGAATGCCCGCGAGCTCGTCCGCGAAGCGGACCATGTCGCGAAGCGAGATGCGCAGGCGCGGGTTGCGGCCGAGCACGTCCCAGAGCGTTCGCAGCCAGGCGACCTCCGCCTGCCCCGCCTCTCCCGCGCAGAGCCTTCGCACCAAGTCCGCCTCCCGGACGTCGCGGAAGTCGCGCAGCGATGCGGCCTTGGAGAGCGGGCGTTCCGCGACGACCGCGATCGTGCGCAGCCGCTCGTTGCGCCACTTGACCGCGTCCTCCTCCCGCGAGGAGACGAGTGCGCCTCCGGCTCCCCCGGCCGTCGCCCTCGCGACCGCGTCGGCCTGGTCGATCAACGCCAGCCTGAGATGCGGTCCGCGCTTGGAGGCGATCGGCCCGGCGGCGGATGCCAAGACGTCGTAGTCGAGCGGCTTCACGTCCCGGACCACGACGCCGAACTCGCCGCGCTCCGCGGCGTCCTTCAGTTCCTGGACGAGCACCGAGCTGATGCGGGCGGCGACGGGGTCAGACATGCTGCTGGTCGTCCATCATGCCCACGACCGCCACACTGTCCGCCAGCCGGCGTGCTAGGCCGAGGGCCTCCAACCGGGACAGCAACCTCTCGCTGTTCTCGGCCAGGCTCGCGCTGTCCACCTCAGCGCCGGCGGCGGCGAGCAGCGCACCGTCCTCCGGCCGGCCGCCGACGACGATCGACCAGCGGTCGTGAAGGGCATCGAGGAAGTCGCGGTATTCGAGCTGCCGCCCTGCGGCGTCGAAGGTGCTGACGGCAAGCACCTCGAGCGTCCGGTCGGCCGGCACGAGCCGCTTGTTCGGGTTCTTCTGCTGGGGATAGAGGAGGCCGCAGCGCACGCCGAACAGGCGCAGGAAGCCGTCGAGGCTGCGGCCGCTCGCCCCGTCGACCCGCTCGACCAGTTGCCTCGGAAGCTCGTCGGCCATGCTCCCGCCGGCGTCCGAGATCTCCCCGATCACCTCCGCCAGCACCTTCATGCTCATGGAGCCGCCCTTCTTAGCGGCCTTGTTCCTGGCCAGTTCGGCGAGCGCGTCGCTCGGCTCCTCGGCCCAACCGCTCCGGGTCTCCGTCAGCAGATCGGACAGGACGTCGGCCATGTACCCGCGACCATCCTCCATCAGCCGCGTGACCAGGAGCTCGCTCGCCGCGGCGACGGGCGAGAGCCTGGTCCCGCTCGCGTCCAGCAGGAGGATGCGCCGCGGATACTGGGCCCATTCGGCCGCGCGGGTGCTCGCATGGAAGAAGACGCTGATCGAGGCGAGCGTGACGATGCGCTGGAGGCTGGCGATGGGGTTGGGCCGCGCGTGCCGCTCGTAGGTGCCGAGATCGGCCGCCGCGGAGCGCAGGACCTCCGCGATGGCGGAGCTTCCGTTGCCGGCGAGATCCTCGAAGCGCCATTCGATCGGCTTGCGCTCGCGCACGTCGTCGGCCAGCGGCGCGAGCACGGCGGTCAGGTCGTCGACCGTCGCGAGGTCGCGACCGGGTGCGCTGGTGTCGCGCAGCAGGTCGAGCAGGTGGAGGCGTTCCCCGGTCGCGCCCGTGCCCGACCACAGCCGATGCACGAATTCGCCCGCGTGGTCGTCGGACGGATCGCCCGTGACCGTCAGCGCGGTGGGCGAGGAGAAGGAGGATTGGTCGGGCGAGGTGCCGAAGGCGGCGGCGTCGGTCGCCAGGATCGTGCGCAGCAGCGGGAGCACCTTCGTCACCAGGGTGGAGCGCCGCAGATCCCGTTCCTCGCCGAGGCGGCCCCAGCGGTCGCGGCTCGCGTCGAGCATCTGCTGGGCGGCGGCGAGACGGGTTTCGGACGACTCCTTGGACGCGGTCGCCGTCATCAGCATCTTGAGGTCGGACATGCGCCCGACGGTGCCGTGCTCGGCCCTCATGAGCGCGTTTGCGACGTGGACGGGCTTGAGCTTGCCTTCCATCATGCCGACGCCGTGCCGCCTTCGCAGCTCCCGTCCGATCACCTCGTGGAGGAATCCTTCCATCGTCGTTCCTACTCGGCGCTGTCGTAGCGGCGCTGCGCCAGGTCGACGCGAACCCGCACCTGGAGATCGGATTCGGGATCGAGCATCTCGATCGTGCGCACGTGCGATCCGGCCTCGGCGTGCTGGGCCAGCGAGTCGTTGAACCGACCGAGCCGGCGCTGGAGATCGTCCGCCGCATCCGCCGCCCCGGCCGACATGAGATGGAGAAGCAGCCGTCGGTCGACCACGAGGTTGGCGAAGCGCACGTTCTCCGGCGGCGCGAACAGGAGATGGTCGGCGGCCTGGTTCTCGAACGCGGCCCTGAGCGCGGGTGCCAGCCTGGGCTTGAGGAGGGTCAGGCGCAGGTTCGACACCGTGCGGCCCGACACCATAGCCCGACCCTGCGCGCGCGGGGAGTAGGCCAGGCGCGTCCAGAGGCGCAGATGATCCTGCTGGTTCCTGTCGGCCTTGTTCCACCAGCCGTTGATGAGCGCGATGAGCCGCCCCGCCCTGAGCTGGCTGCTGAGCGTGGCGTCTTGGAAGCTTGCGAACGCGCGGTCGGCTTGCGTGGCGTAGCGCAGCCGTCCTTCCGGATGCTCGAAGTACCATCGCCGCTTCAATGCGGTGAAGGCGTCGGTGGCGCGGGCCTCGTCGTGACGGCGCATGTCGTCGAGATCCCGCTTCGGTACCGGCGCCAGCTCGTGGCCCGAGAACGCCTCCGGCTCGTAGCGCCCGCGCCACAGGTCCTCGTCGACCCGCGGCTCGGTCTGCCTCACCGGATCGAGGCCGCCTGCGATCTGCTCGAAGATTGCGCCATTGCCCTCGAATGCGAGCCAGGAATAGTGCGAGGAGTCCGACGGACCCTCCGCGACCAGGTCGGCGCAGCGCTTCCCGCCGAAGATGAGGTAGGACACGAAGCCGAGCGCCTCACGAAACGTCGCGCGCAGGCCGCGCTCGCCGACCCTTTCCAGCAGTTCGACCGTACGCGCCTTCACGCGCTCCGTCCGCAGCATCGTGCGATTCACATGGACTGGGCAGGAGGCGAGCTGCGGGCATCCCTCGCAGTTCTCGTACCAGACGTCCTCGGTCAGCTTGTCAATGACGCGGCCGACGAGTTCGGGGGCGAGTGTGCGCCGCAGGCTGAGGTCGATCACGATTGTGGCGCCGGGCTGCGGCGTGAACCTCTCGTCCACCATTTGGTCGACCGGCACGTAGGCGACCATGCCGAGCAGTTGCTGGTTGACCTCGGCCAGCCACGGCGCCCGTTGCGACTGCTGGCGGATCAGCTCGATCAGCGGGCCTTCGTTGATCGCGATGCAGAACGGCGCCTTGTCGTCCCTCGCCTCGGTCCATGCCGCGACGATCTCTTCGTGCGACACGGCGCTCGCGTCCACGATCACGCGGGCGTTCGCCGCCTTGAGGTCGCTCTCGAGCAGCCGGATGGTGTGGGTCTTGCCGTCGCCCGCGTTGCCGGTGATCACGACCGAACCGCCGGCGCGGACGATGCGCCGCACCACGTCGTCCACCCGGGTCCGGACGTTGAGCTCGCGCAGCCGGCCTATTCTGACGTGGTCGCTGTATGCGCTCTCGTCGCGGTAGAGCTGCCTCACGAACGCCAACTTCTCGTCTTCCACGACCGACGCCATCGGGCGCGTCTCCCGTCTAGCCAGTTGCAGCAGATCCGGTTGCGCCGAGGCGGCGCGTTCCGGGATGAGGCGTGATACGCGTTCCCTGATCGGCGAGGACGATCCGACCGAGGCGAGCGCGGGCGTATGGGCGAGCCGGCTCGAAAGCCAGCGCTTGCGCCAGAATGCGACGATCCGTTCCTCGGCCTCCGGTCCGTCGGGCACGCGGAAGTCGGCTTCGCGATCGACGCCGAGAAGTAGCCGCGTCGAGTTCTTGGCGAGGTCGACGCCATAGACGATCCTACGCGTGCCGTGGTTCAGCACGTTCGAGCGGCTGAGGCCCAGGGCCGCGAACCCCTCGCGCAACTGCCGAAGCTTGGGACTCTGGCCCTCCCCGAATACGAAGTTCACGTTGCGGTAGCTGCGCTCGCGATCGGCCAAGGCCTCGAGCGCGGCCTCTGTCTCGGCGCTGAGGTTCGGCGATCCATAGCCCTCCGAAGAGCCGAGCTCCTCGTACTCGGCGCCGACCTCCTGTCCGTCGCATGTTCCCGCGGGAAGCCGCACGCGGTTGTACTGCGACGATCGCCCCGGGTAGAGGCTGGACGTGCCCAGGAAGGTCAGCAGCGGAACCTTGGTCACGGGCCTGCCGGCCATCTGGCTCGCGATTATGCTGTAGGTGTCGGCATAGCGTTCGGCGTAGTCGCGCCGGACCCGCGGGCTGAGCATCAGCAGGCACGCCAGCTTGCCGCCGAGCAGGTGGTTATAGGGCGGCACGGCTCCGCACACGGTGATCTCCATCATGCTCGTCGCGGAGAACCGCTTCTTAAGCTGTCGGAGCGCCAGGTTGATCGCCCTTACGCCCTCTTCGGTCTCGAAGAGCGACGCTACCGAGTCGGTTGCGCTGATCGCCTCGTGGATGCCGAGCAGGGTCCGCACGGTCCGGGCGCGCTTCGCTCGGAACAAGGGCGAACGGGCGAGTTGCTCGAGGTCGACGCCGACCACGTCGTGGACGCGGGCGGTCACCGCGTCGTCCTCATCGACGTCTCGCAGGCGATCGGTCCGATCGTCGGACGCCTGCTTGTCGATCACGGCGAGCCGGTCGAGCATGTCGCGAGTCACGTGGTCGGGCAGCTCGGGCGGTACGGGTAGGTCCTGCAGGAAGATCTCGGAATAGTCCTCCCGGATCCTGGCGCGCAACGCCGCCAGCACTTCGCCGTCCGCGACCCGGCCGTCGGCGATCGCTCGCTTCAGCCCGTCGACGGTCCAGCCGATGGCGTCGTCCCGCGGCCCAAGTTGCATGACCGCGTTGCCCAGCGCGGTTATGCCCATGACCGGATGTCCGGGCCGCGCGGAGTCCCGGATCAGGTAGAAGAGGTTCCGGCCGGGCGAGCTGCGGTACCTGGTGGCCCAGGTGTGTCGGAAGTAGCGCCACACGTCCATAAGGCGCAGCCCCGTATGGTCGTCCCTGGCGTCGGCGGTCACCGGCTGGAGGTAGGGGCGGCAGGCCCGGGCGAGCGCCTCGTCGCGGGCGGTGCCCTCCATTTCGGCGGCGATGCGCAGGTCGGCTTCCAGCTTGCGGCCGTCGGCGATCAGGTCCGTGACCGGTCGGGTGCCGGACCCGCGACCAGGGCGTTCGAGCGCGAGGATGAACTTGCGGGTCGACGGCTCGGCCAACTGGTCGTCGCGACCGAATTCGAGCTGCCGGCGCGCGCTGTCTTTCGAGAGCGGCCCGGGCGCCCCCGGCCGCACATAGAGCCAGCCTCCGCTCGCCATCGTCTGCCACCCGAGCGAGATCAGGTCGCGCAGAACGAGCGTCGATGCGATCAGCCGCAGGCCGCCCGGAGCCGCCGGGTCGAGGCGTGCGAGCAGGTCGTCCAGGCCGGTCAGCGCGTCGGGCGAGGACCTGGAACCGACCTCCATCAGGCGTGCGTAGGCCATCCCTTTGTCATCGAGTTTCGGTGAGAAAAGTCGCCAATTTCCCGTACGGACATCCTCAGACACCGCTTCTGCGTGCCTCTTGGCCTCTAATCTCAGTAGCACCCGCGCTCATGACCCCTATAACTCGACCTGATGAACTCGACGGTGCGTAGCCGGCTCGCCGACGCGCACAGCATGACTGCCCTCCGGATCAAAGGGCAACCGAAATCTCCGTAGCGTCCAAACCATCGTGCAGCCGCGCCCCCTATCACTTGCCAGCAATCATAAGTCGACGGCATTGCCAGGTCTGAGAGGTCCGGGCGGATAGGTCGCTCAACCAACCTCGTGCACGTCGCTGAGGTGCGACTAGGCGTCGGCTGCACGATGGCGCTGCCCCTTTTAGCCATCCAGACCTTCCGGACCAAACGTCCACTTACCCGGTGCAAGCGCTCAAAAGCGGCCGGGCCGTAATCCACCAGGAATCACACGGGAGCAGCCAGTCGCCCATCGCCAGCCGATCGTATTCCGGGCAGATAAAGGTAATGCGTCCCTTGGGCACGAGCACAGGAAGCGCTGAGGAGCCGGCTTGCCTGCGACCAACCTGCATCAATCACACGGTCCGCGATCTGCGCGTCCAATTGCCTTTCGCTCGACCGCTAGTTTTTCGCGGGCAACACAGGCGCACCGCGTTTGTTGACGCCCACTGCAGCCAATCATAGATGTTCAGAATATGACCCCGATTGAGTTCATATATTGCTCGACGAGCTGAAAGCCGCTCGACTGTCAGCTGGTTGGTCGCAACGCACCTTGGCGGAGCGGATCGGCGTCGACGCCCAGACGATCAAGCGGCTGGAGAACGGGGTAGGGTCGATATCGAACTTGGCCGCAGTGATGACGGCGCTCGACTTCCGCCTGACGGGGGTGGCGCCGGGCGTAACACTGCCCGCCCAACTCGGTGCCCGTCGTCGCAGCTTGTCCTTGTCGCTCGATCAGGTCGCGTCTCGCACGGGCCTGTCGCGTGCGACGATTGCCAGCTTGGAGCGCGGAGGCGGGTCGGTCGCCAGCTTGCTTCGCCTGCTGGCAGTGATCGCGCCGAATGCTCGCCGCCGCGCGCCAGAGCGTTCCTACTGGGGTCAGGGCGACAAGAACGATCGAGACAGCCGCTTCACTCCGCCCGACTTCCTCGCGAACATCTACGCCGCTTTCGGCGAGATCGATCTCGACCCCTGCGCTCACCTGCTGAGCCCCGTGATCGCACATTGTCGCATTCTGCGGAGCGGGGGAGGCAACGGGCTCGTGGACGACTGGTCGGGACGGCTCGCCTTCGTCAATCCGCCCTTCTCCGAGTTGCTCAAGTGGCTGCGCCGGGCGCACGACCAGTGGCGCGCCGGCAAGGTCGAGACCGTCGTCTGCCTCGTGCCTGTCCGGACCGATTCCGCCTGGTTCCACGACGTGCTGAGCGCCGACGCCGACATCTACCTGCTGAAGGGCCGCGTCCGCTTCCTGGACTCGCAGGGCAAGGGGCAGCACACGCCGTTCTCGCTGATGCTGCTGACGCTCGGAGCGAGTGCCGAGCAGAAGGCCGGGTATGAGGCGCTGGTGCCCGGCTTCTGGCTGGTGCGTGGCACGACGCCGGCGGATCTGCCTTCGAACAGGATTGGCGAAGAGTCGGCCATGTAGAGCGGCGCCTGCCCCCAGCGAAGGCAGGCGCTGCAATCACATGCTATACTTATCCTACCAGCGGTCCAGATACCGGTCGCCTCGGCAACGCGGTCTCGGGCCTGATTACCGCCACCCGTTGCCGCCGGCTGCGCGAGAGACGATGGCGGCGTTCATCACTCCTCGCCGGCCCGGGCACGGGCAGCCGCGCGGACCACCTCGGCGGCCGCGCGGGTGAGCCCGTCGCAACGCTCTTCCCAGCCGTTCCACGGCCGGACCAGCAGCGCGTCGAGCCCGTGCCCCGCGACTTCGACGAACAGGTCGTTGCCGTCGGGGACGAGGTGGAGCGAGCGGTCGACCCCGCGCCACAGGCTGAGGTCGGGCACCAGCACCGGGCGACCGAAGGAGGTGCGCAGCGCCACATCGACCAGCACCGGGTCGAGCGTCTCGGGGTGCATGCCGCACCGGACCAGCACCACGTCGCGTCGGGTGCGGTCGGCATAGCGGATGAGCGCCTCGTCAAAGCGGCGCTCGGTCACGGGCGTGACGGCGACGACCGTGTTCTGGGCGAGGTAGCCGACCGCGCCGGCCGGCAAGCCGTTGTTGCCGCCGAGCGGCTCGGGGTGCGGGGAGGCGAACTCCGCCACGACCAGATCGCGCAACGCGCGCGTGCTGGAGGACAGCGCGAGCTGCCCGTCGATCATCATGCTCATCTTGGACTCACCTTGTTCGGTGTGGTCGCCGGACCGGTTAGTCCGGGTCAGGCCCTGTCTGTTTTCCTTGCTAATCCAGGGCTTCGCCCCGGCTCCCCTGCTTCCCGCTGCCTTCCGGCGCGGCGCGCTCGGCGCGTCAGGGCTGCCAGCCGGGCACATGGGCGAGCAGGCGCAGCCGCTCGATGCGAGTCAGCGCGCCGCAGGCGACCAGCGGCGCCAGCTCCGCGTCGCTCAGGTGGGTGAGCCGCGGCTCAACCCCGCGCGGCGTGTCATGGCAGACCAGGCAGGCGACCACATCGCCGACGCTCCAGCCGGTCACGTCCGCGGCGATGACGCGCACGCCTTCGAACAGCAGGACGCGCGAGGTCGCCTCGTCGAACACGCTGCCGCGCAGCCCGTCAGGGTCGAGCCACAGGCCGCTCACCGAGATCCAGTGCTCCGGTAGCTCAAGGCGGCGATCGGGGCGGCTCACCGGGCCGCCCCCGCCGCGCAACCGCTCGAGCCGTCGCGCAGCAGATTGACGGCTTCGAGGTAAGCCCAGCGGTCGAGCGCGTGGGCGGTGTCGGCAACCGTCGGACGGTTGCTGTGCATCGCCGCTGCGGAGCAGGTCCGCGCGACCGCGGCCAGAAAGGCGCGGCCGCGCGGACCGGCGGGCTGTGGCTGCCACCAGCCGCCGACCACGATGGCGGCAACCAGCCATGCCGCGGTGATGCGGAACACCCAGGGCAGCCTGGAACGGGTCATCTGTTTTCTCCTCGGCACGATGCCGCGGAGCTCT
>NZ_CAHJWX010000005.1 GCF_903643065.1 Sphingomonas bacterium
CGGTCCTTGCGTCCCTTGCCCTCCTCGATGCGGATCAGCATCCGCTTGCTGTCGATGTCGTCGGCCTTGAGGTGCGCGACCTCCGATACGCGCAGGCCGGCGCCATAGGCGACACCCAGCGCCGCGCGGTACTTGATGCCCGGTGCTGCCTCCAGAAGCCGCGCCACCTCGTCGACGCTGAGCACGTCGGGCAGCTTCCTGGGACGAGGTGCCAGCACCAGCCGCCGCGAGAGATCCGGTCGGTCGAGCGTCACCGTGAACAGGAAGCGCAGCGCCGACACCGCGGCGCCGATGACGGACTCACTGATGCCTTGCTCGCGCTGATGGACCTGGAAGCGCCGGACGTCCTCGGCGGTCGCGCTATCCGGCGAGCGTCCCAGGAATGCCGCGAAGGTGCGCACGTGGCGAACATAGTCGTGCTGGTGACGTGCTCCCCGAAGCTCCACCAGTCATAACTGGAGTCCGAGGTTGGTATGGTGCCCCTCGGGGCGGTGTTGCACAACCCGCCTGGCAGCATCGGCGGGCGTCAGCCCGCCAACACCGCTATGCGGCCGCACATGGTTGTAGTCGTCGCGCCAGAGCCGCAGCACCGAGCGGGCATGGCCGAGCGACACGAACAGCGTCTCGTTGAGGCATTCGTCGCGCAAGCGGCCGTTGAAGCTCTCGACGTAGCCGTTCTGTTGCGGCTTGCCCGGCGCGATGTAATGCCACTCGACAGGGCGCTCCTGCGTCCATCTCAGGATCGCCAGGCTGGTCAGCTCGGTGCCGTTGTCGCTGACGATCATCAGCGGCGGTACACCTTTGACGGCGATGATGGCGTCGAGCTCACGAGCGACACGCGCGCCTGATAGCGAGGTGTCGGCCACCAGCGCCAGACATTCCCGCGTGAAGTCGTCGACCACCGCCAGGATGCGGATGCGCCGGCCGCTGATCAGCGTATCGCTGACGAAGTCGAGGCTCCAGCGCTGGTTCGGACCTTGCAGCAGCGCCATGGGCGCTCGGGTGCCCATCGCTCGCTTGCGGCCACGCCGGCGCCGGACCCGCAGGTTCTCCTCGCGGTACAGCCGCAGCAGCTTCTTGTGGTTCATGACCAGCCCCTCGCGGGCCAGCATGATCCCAAGCCGACGGTAGCCGAAGCGACGGCGCTCGGCCGCGATCTCGCGCAGCCGCGACCGCAGGTCGCCATCGTCACTACGCCGGGGCGCGTAGCGCACCGACGTCCTGTCCACGCCGAAGATGGTACAGGCCCGACGCTCGCTGATGCCGAACAACTGCCGAGCATGCTCGACAGCCTTCCGCTGAGCGGCGGGCCTCACCAGTTTTTTGCCGCGACTTCCTTCAGCACGGCGTTGTCGAGCATGGCGTCGGCCAGCAGCCGTTTGAGCCGGCCGTTCTCCTCCTCCAGCACCTTCAGCTTGCGGGCCTGCGACACGTCCATGCCGCCGTACTTGGCCTTCCACGCATACAGCGTCGCGCTGCTGATGCCGTGCTTGCGGCACACGTCGGCGGTCTTCATCCCGCCCTCCTGCTCGCGCAGCACCGCGATGATCTGCTCCTCGCTGAACCTGGTCTTCTTCACGTCCGTCTCCTCACGAAGGCGGACTCTAGCTCAGACTGGCGGAGTTTCAGGGGAGCACGTCACGGTGAGATCGTTGAGGTTGATTGAATTCAGCAACGGTACGCAGCGTCACCGTCGCAAGTGGTACTCTCTAATCGCGTCGTCGTGACGGACGCTTGCCAGTGACGGCGAGTGTTTCAAGCACCTGCTCGACGCGCTGACGGCGCTTGGGGGTGTGCGGCTGGCGAAGGCAGCGGCGAGGGCAGGGCTACCCGACGCTCTTAATGTTTCCGCAACCCACGCACGCTGTTGGAGCGCCTTCTTCGAAACCAAGCGAGGTCACCTTATAAGGTATAATCATTGTTGCAGTTAGGAAGCCGCCCGGTTAATCAGATTGGGTATGCGGGCCGGTCTCGTTGTCTGGCCTCGAGAGAGCCTTCTTGGTGGAGAAGCCACAATGCCCAGTCGCGACATCGATACCGGCTCGGTTGAACTGCTGGCCAAACAGGATGGTGGCGTCCTCACGCTGACGCTCAATCGTCCCGCGGCACGCAACGCGATGACGGGCGCGATGATCGAGGCGCTCAGCCGGCAGCTGGAACTAGCCGAGGCGGACTCAAGCGTGCGGTGCGTCGTGCTCACCGGCGCGGGCAAGGGCTTCTGCGCGGGTGGCGACGTGAAGGGAATGGCGAGCGCGTCCGAGGACGATGGCAGCGCCCTGTTGATCGACGAGTTCATCGCGGCCCAAAGGCGCGCGCAGCATGCGACCGCAGGCCGCCTGTTCAAGATGCCGAAGCCGACCTTGGCGGTGATCAACGGCGCGGCTGCGGGCGCCGGCCTTTCGCTCGCCCTGGCGTGCGATCTCAGGATCATGTCGTCCGCCGCCGTGCTCACCACGGCCTTCGCCAAGGTCGGCCTATCGGGCGACTGGGGCGGCACCTACTACATGACGCAGCTGGTCGGGCCGGCCAAGGCGCGGGAGTTCTACTATCTGTCGGATCGGGTCGACGCGGCCAGCGCGCTGTCGCTCGGGCTGACGAACTGGCTCTGTGCACCGGATGAGCTTGACGTGAAGGCCGCCGAGGTTGCCGGTCGTCTGGCGGCAGGCCCGGGTGTCGCCTTCCGGTACATGAAGGAGAACCTGAACCGGGCGCTCCCCGGCGGGCACGACGACTGCCTGGACGTGGAGGCGACGCATCACGTTCATTGCTTCGCGACAGAGGACAACAAGTCCGCCGTCGAGGCGTTCATCGCCAAGCGTGAGCCGGTCTTCGGCGGCAGGTGACCACTGGATGGCCGGGGCTGGCGTGCGCCCTCGCCAGCCCCGGAGCGGTCTTGCGTGGAGGCACCTTCGACGCGATCACACCAGCGGGTGCGGCAGAGTTAGGACTTCGATAACAGCAACCTATCATAGGCGAAGCCATGCAGCCGCGCGTGCGTTTTCGGGCAGACGCAGCAGGAAAGATGCTGCGCATCGACATGTCGGGCTTCTTCACGCTGGCCGCCGTTGCCGACTATGTGGAGCAGAGGCGGGCCGCGTTCCTCCAATTGCGCTGCGGCCCTGGACAGCACGTCACGCTGTGCGATCTCCGGGATTGCCAGGTCTCGATGCAGGAGGTGCTGAACGCCTTCGCCGACGCGCTCGGCGATCCGAGACCAGGGCGCGGCGCATCGCTTTCGTGACCGGCAGCGGCCTGCTGCGCCAGCAAATCCGCCGGATGGTAGAACCGGAACGGGCGCTGCTTCGACGCGGCAACCGAAGCGTTGACCTGGCTGCGCGAGCCACAGGGCGCCTGAAGAGCATAGATATCATGCCTGTGGCTGAGCGCAGCAATCAGGCGGCTCTCCTACCGCAGCCATGTTGACCGGCGTCAACCGGGCAACGTGTCGGGCGGCGTCACTGCCGAGAGCCGCTCCGCTTGGACCTGGGTCAAAAAAACATATCGAAAGCCGATGCCGAAGTTGCGCGGCGGCGCGTAGGACACCGATTTTTCCGCGCCGAGCAGGGGAGAGTAGATCGTGGTGCCAGTCAGGACCAGCTCGTTGGTGACGTTTCGGACATAGCCGAACAGCTTCCACTTCTCCGACGACGGCCCGATCGAAGCGCTGAGGTCAAGCCGCCCTACCGGCTTTTGGGCATTCGCCGGATCGTTGAATTCGTTGAAGAAGGTGCGGCTCTGGTAGGAAAAGCCGGTGCCCAGATTGGCGACATAGCCGGCAGTCGGTTCGAAGCGGTAATCAATGCCGAGCGTCGCGTTCCAGCGCGCCACGTAGGGGAGTTGGTTGCCGGCAAGGTTCTCCTTGGGCCCGGTCGCGCCCGGGAATATTCGCGCGTTGCTGAATTGCTTCAGCGTTGGATCGAGATAGCCGACGCTACCATTCACCTTCAGACCCGAGGCAGGCGCCACGACGACCTCCAGCTCGGCTCCGTTGATCTCCGCCTTGGGCGCGTTGACCAGCGCGAGAATGGTGCCGATGAGCTGCGAGATCTGCAGGTCGTCGTAGGTGCTGTGGAATGCCGCCGCGTTGACCTGCAGTCGCCGGTCGAAGAAGGTCGACTTGAAGCCCGCCTCGATGCTCTTCACCTGCTCCTTGCGCACGGGCGTCGTCTGTAGCGCACCGAGGTTGATCGCCCCGTCCTTGAACGCCGTCGAGTAGTTGGCATAGGCGAGGATCGTGGGCGTGAACTGCGCCTCGCCTCCGACCTTGAACGGCACATAGCTGTTCTTGAGATTGTTGGGTGAGTTCGCGACGTTGATCTTGAAGGTCGGAATATTGAGAAGCTCTAACGCCCGCTTGCGCGTCTCGCTGTATCGGACCTGCCCCGTCACCGCGAAGATGTCGGTAAGCCTCAGCCGAAGGTCGGTATAGAAAGCGAAGCTCTCGGTGCGGATGCGCCCGCCCGCGAGCGTGTCGAGCGGGACGGGGATCGACGCGCTCGGGCCACCCACATAGGTGCTCGGCGCATCCCACAACACCGTGTTGAGCTGGTACTGGCGGAAGTTGAGATAGGTGCCGCCGATCAGCCACCGAAACGGCTGATCTCCCGCCGACGCATAATGGGCGTCGCCATAATAGTCGTTGCTCGACGTCTGCCGGATGTAGCTGCAATTGTTGACGGGCGTGCCGTCGCAATCGTTGTCGAAGAATTGACTGCTGTGACGGTAGTTGCCGGTCAGCGTCAGCGTCCCGCCACCGATCGGCTGATCCAGGTTGGCGTTGAGCACCGTCACCTTGGTACGATACGCACCCTCGTCGACGGTGATGTTGCGCGGCCTGTTGCTCGGCACCGCCCCGTTCAACGCTTGCGCCGGATAGATAAAGCCGGGCGTGGGGACGACCGCCAGCGCCGGGCCGTTCTCGCTCTCGCGATAATAGCTTGCAAGCAGCGATAGCGTGCCGCCGCCGCCCAGGGCGGTGCGGGTCTGAAGCCTGGCCGCCTGCGTGTCCAGATCGTCGAACCGGTCCGGCGCCGTCGGGCTGCTCCGATAATCGTTGCGGACATAGCCGGCGAGGTGCCGCGTCTGGAACGACAGCCGGGCGTCCGTATCCGCCAAGCCCAGCGGGCCGGAGATGTAGCCTTCGCCGTCGACGCGGCCGTAATTACCGGCGGTCAGCGCGATCTGACCTTCAGGTTCGGCCGTCGGGCGGGCGGAGATGACGCTGATCGCCCCGCCGGTCGCGTTCCGGCCATAGAGGGCGCCCTGTGGGCCGCGGAGCACCTCGACCCGCTCGACATCGAAGAAGCCGGTGTTGGCCGTGGTCTGGTCGGAGATGTAGGCGTTGTCCTGGTACAGGGCCACGCCGGGATCGCCGCCCGCGTTGATGAACGTGTTACCGATCCCGCGGATATAGAGCTGCGTCGTATTGCTGGTCCCGGCGAAGTTGACGTTGGGCACCGCCTGCTTCAGGTCGTCCAACCCGGAGCGGCCCTGGAGCTGAAGGGCGGCACCGCTCACGACGGAAATCGCCTGCGGCGTTCGCTGAAGCGACGTTTCCCGTCGAGTCGCGGTGACTATGATGTCCTGAATTCCAACGGAGCCGGCACCGGGCTGAGCTCCGGCGGTGGGTTGCGCTGGGGCCGTGGCGGCCGGTGTCTCGCCCTGTGCCTGTCGCGGCGCTTGAGGCTGCTCGGTTGCGGCTGGGGCGGGGGCGGTCGTATCCTGGGACGTCGAAGGCGTGGCCTGCTGCGGCTGCGCTTGAGCCAGCTGGGGCGACATCATCGCGACACAGAGCGCGCCCCACGAAACTAGTCCGTTCACGGCCTTCATGATGTTCCTCTCCTTCGCGGCCCGTGCCTTGCGCTGGCAAGTCGGCGCCTGTTGTTGAGGTCATGCTGCGGGCGCGGCTCGCCCGGTGTCGAGGACAGATTGCGCGTGCCGGGGGACAGTTCGGAAGGTGGCCTGCGACGCGAGCGACGCTCGCTTAAGCAGCAGCAGCCAGGTTCAACCGCATGGTCTCACCTTGAAGCACGGTGAGCGCCTCCCGGTACTCGCGCAAAAAGCCTGCGATCAGATCGGCGGCGGGCTGGACATGGTCGATCGCCCCGATGCCCTGTCCGCAGCCCCAGATGTCCCGCCAGGCCTTGACCCCGGTGTTGCCTCCCGAACCGAAGTTCATGGCGCTCGGATCGGCGTGCGGCAGGTCGTCCGGATCGAGGCCGGCCGCAGCGATGGAGCCCCGAAGGTAGTTGCCGTGAACGCCGGTGAACAGGTTGGTGTAGGTGATGTCTCGAGCCGACGACTCCACCACGCCCGCCTTGTAGGCGTCGGATGCGTTCGCCTCGGACGTCGCGATGAAGGCCGACCCGATATAGGCGAGATCGGCGCCGACGGCCTGAGCGGCCAGGATGGCGTGACCCGATCCGATCGCGCCGGAAAGCGCCAACGGACCGCTGAACCAGGAGCGGATCTCGCGGACCAGAGCGAAGGGCGACAGCGTTCCCGCGTGGCCTCCCGCCCCGGCCGCGACCGCGATCAGCCCATCGGCTCCTTTCTCCACCGCCTTGCGCGCGAACCGATCATCGATGACGTCGTGAAACGTCAGCGCGCCCCAGCGGTGCGCCGCCTGATTGACCTCCTCGCGCGCTCCGAGCGAGGTGATCACGAGCGGCACCTTGTGCTTCTCGCAAAGGGCGAGATCCTGGTCGAGCCGGTCGTTCGAGCGGTGCACGATCTGGTTGACGGCGAAGGGGGCCGCCGGCGTTTCGGGATGGGCGCGATCCCAGGCCGCGAGCTCCTCGTTGATGCGGGCGAGCCATTCGTCGAGCAATGACAGCGGCCGCGCGTTGAGTGATGGGAACGAGCCCACGATACCTGCCGTGCACTGCGCGATCACCAGGTCCGGGTTGGAGATGAGAAACAGCGGTGACGCGATCACCGGCAGGCGGAGGTCGGCCAAGATGGGCGGCAGTGACATGTTTGACCCTTATGACGCGGGCTGCTTCAGCGAACCCAGAAGCCTGGCTCGGACGAGCGGAACCCGAGACTCTGATAGGCGGCATCGACCAGCGACTGACCTCGGTCGTTCAGCCCCACGCCCCCGCCGTGGCGGTTCATCACATAGCCGAAGGACATCTGGGCCGAGCCGTCCGCAAACCCGATGCTGCCGCCCATGCCCGGAGTGCCGAACGCCTGCTCCCCGATGATCACATGGGAGCCGGGTCCGAGCGAGCGAGCGCCCCAACTCTTTGAATAGCCAAGCGTGAAGGTGGTCGGGAGCCTCAGCATCAGGTCGCAGTCGGACGCGGATCGGGTGACCCGCATCCCCGCGAGCCTCTCCTCGCCGACCAGGCGCACGCCGTCGACCGAACCGTCGAGCGACAGGGGGGCATAGACGCGGGCCAGTGCGCGGGCGTTGGCGATGCCGCCATGGGCGGGCAGTTCGGCGGCATAGAGGGCCGCCTGGTCCGTGATCACGCCCCCGCCGTTGGTGATCAGCTTGAGGCCATACCAATCCGGCTCCGTGCTGAGCTTCCGGACAAAGGCCGACTTCGGGTCCGGGTCGCCCATCACCAGGCTGGCGACCCGACCATGTTCCGCCTCGGGCAGACCGATCCAGGCGTCCGCGCCCAGCGGACCGGCCACCTCCTCGCGCAGAAACGCGCCGATCGTCCGCCCATCGACCCGTCGGACGATCTCGCCTTCAAGGAAGCCGAGCGTCTGCGCGTGATAGCCTTGCGCCGTGCCGGGTTCCCAGATCGGTCGCTCGGCCGCGAGTCGCCCGACCGCCAGATCCCAATCGAGCAATGCGCCGTTGGGCAACTGCTCCTGCCACACCGGCAGGCCCGCCTGATGGCTCATCACCATGGCGACGGTGATGCCCTCCTTGCCGTTGGCGGCGAACTCGGGCCAGTAATCGGCGACGGGCGCGTTCAGGTCCAGCTTGCTCCGATCAGCAAGCATATGGAGGCAGGTCGCGGCTAGGCCCTTGGTGGCGGAGTAGACGACCGCCATCGTGTCCTGCTTCCAGGGTGCGCCGGCCTCGCGATCC
The DNA here is from genome assembly GCF_903643065.1 of Sphingomonas bacterium. Taxonomy (GTDB): domain Bacteria; phylum Pseudomonadota; class Alphaproteobacteria; order Sphingomonadales; family Sphingomonadaceae; genus Sphingomonas. The sequence continues at coordinate 8,051 of NZ_CAHJWX010000005.1, forward strand.
GCGACCCCGGCCCAAAGGTCGACCACGGGCCGGCCCTCGATGGTGATCGCCACGGACGCGCCGAGTTCGCCGCGCTCGGTGAAATTGCGCCGGAACTCCTCGGCGACCGCCTCGAAGCCCGGTTCGCAGCTTCCCTCCACGACGATGCCGCTGCTCATGATCGTTCTTCCCTCACGTCGGCCGCCCAGACGGCTCCTTGCTTAAACTGCAATTCCTAGTATTACTGATCAGGAGTCGAGGACAACACCGACGCGGATGAGGACATGTCTAATGCATTGGCAGGCCAGCGGAGGCCGAAAGTGGTAGATGGCGCGTCGACATCGCGCGGGCGTGACTACGAGTTGCCCCTATCCTGGGCCGGGCAGACGCTTCGGCTTGCCGCCTTGGACGGGATCAGTATCGCCGGCGCGCTTGCGACGCTCGGGGTCGATGTCGAGGAAGATCCCACACGGGACTCGGGACTCGACCCGGCCGAATGCATGTTGCTGTGCATGTTGCTCGTGAACGCGGTGGATGACGAGCTGCACGGCCTGACGGCGTCGCGCATGGTCTGCGGCACCGCTTCCATGGGCGCGCGCGCGATCGCCTCTGCGCGCACGCTGGAGGACGCGATCAGAACCCTGTGCCGCTTCTACCACATGATCGGCGGGACATGCAGCTTCTCCCTGCAATGCGCCTCTGGGGAAGCGACGCTGACGATCCGGGCCGAGCGCGGCAAGGGCGACCAACGTGCCTTCATCGAGGAGCTGCTGGCGCACACGGCGCACATCCAGTTGTCCTATTTCTTCGGCGCCCTGCTGCCGTTGACGCGCTTCGTCACATCGACCTCGCGTCACCCCCATGTGGGACGACGGCACCCCTACTTCCTCTGCCCGACGGTGACGGGCCTGACCACGACGCTGGCGTTCCCGGTCGAGCTCCTGACGGCGCAATCGCGTGGGCTGACGGTCGACTACCCGCTCTGGGAGGCGTGCCGCTTCTGGCTCGCCCGCCATCCGGCGACGAGAGTCCCGGTCAATGACGACGACGCCGAGCGTCCGGTTTCCGGTGCGCTCGTCACCGTGCTGCGGCGCGCCGACCTGTCGATCGCGGATTGTTCCGTCCGGCTCGGAACAAACCTTGTGGACCTGAGACGAGACCTGGCGTCGGAAGGCACGTCGTTCCGGCAGGTTCGGCAGACGGCGCTGATCGAGCGCGCCCGCCCCCACCTCCTCGCCGGCTGCTCCGTCGACGATCTCGCCGCGGCACTGGGCTATTCGGACGCCCGGAGCTTCCGACGCGCCCTGAAGCTCGCGACGGGCCTGTCGATCTCGGACATGCGCCGTGATGCCCAGGCGACTGTCGCGGACCGCACGCCGCTGATGACGAGGCTGCGTGGCGAGATCCTTCGCCTGGATCGAAGCGGCTCGTCAGCGCGGTAGCGATGATGTGCGCTACTGCGAGTTGCATAATGCTCGGATGAGCGGCTATCGGTGCGCGGTGCTGTCGAGCACGCTTTGATCGCAGGAGATGCGCCGTGTCCGTGGACGCCCTTTTCGAGCCCTTCAGCCTGAAGAACCTGACATTGCCGAACCGCGTCGTCATGGCCCCCATGACCCGCTCCATGTCGCCCGACGGCTACCCGACCGACGAGGTCGCCGGCTATTATGCGCGCAGGGCAGCGGGCGGCACCGGCCTCCTCATCTCGGAAGGCACCGGCGTCAATCGGCCGGCGTCGGTCAACGGTCAGAACATTCCGCGCTTCCACGGCGAGCGGGAACTTGCGGGGTGGAAGAAGGTGATCGACGACGTCCACGCGGCGGGTGGGCTGATGGCGCCGCAGCTCTGGCACGTCGGCGCCATGCCTTCACCCTACAAGAACGGTCCGACGCATGATCTCTACGAGAGCCCTGCCGGGCTGCTGAAGCCGGGCAAGACCTATGGCAAGACCATGGGTGACGCCGACGTCGCCGACACCATCGCCGCCTTCGGGACGGCGGCGGCCGACGCCAAGCGTCTCGGCTTCGACGCGGTGGAACTGCATGGAGCGCATGGTTACCTGATTGATCAGTTCTTCTGGATGGAGACGAACCAGCGTCAGGACGCCTTCGCCGGGCCGACCATCCGCGAGCGGGCGCGTTTCGCGGCCGACATCATCCGCACCGTTCGAGCAGCGGTCGGTCCCGACTTTCCCATCATCATCCGCCTGTCGCAATGGAAGCAGCAGGATTTCGGTGCGCGGCTGGCCGAGACGCCCGAGGCGATGGATGAGTGGCTGAGCACGCTGGTCGAGGCCGGCGCCGATGTGCTGCACTGCTCGCAACGGCGTTTCTGGGAACCGGAGTTCGAGGGATCGGACCTGAACTTCGCCGGCTGGGCGAAGAAGCTGACCGGAGCGACGACGATCACGGTGGGCTCCGTCGGCCTCACCGGCGAGTTCGTCGCCGCTTACGGTGGGGAACGGTCGGAGCCCGCCTCGCTGGACGAACTCATCCGCCGGCTGGAGCGAGGCGACTTCGACCTCGTGGCGGTCGGCCGGGCGCTGCTCCAGGATCCGCGATGGGCCGCCAAGGTTCGTGAGGGCCGTGCGGACGAGCTGCAGAATTTCGAAGCCTCCGCTTTCGCCACCCTGTCCTGATCGCATCGCCAACCGAGCGCGTGGCCGACGGCATCCGGCAGGTGCCGTCGGTGTCGCGCGGCGCAAGCTGGCGTTTTGCTGGCTCTAGCCAGCGCCCACGTCGAGTACGATCTTGCCTGTGTGCTCGCCGGCCTCCATGCGCTCGTGCGCTTCGGCCGCGCGAGCGAACGGTAACACCGTGTCGATGACCGGCTTGAACCTGCCGTCCTCGATCCACGGCCAGACCATGCGCTCGATCTCGCTCGCCAGGGCCGCCTTCTCATCCGCGGACCGACCTCTCAGCGTCGAGCCGGTCACCACCGCGCGTTTCTGCATGAGCGTGAAGATCGGCAAGGTCACCTCTGCTCCGCCGAGCGCGGCGATGAAGACGATCCGCCCGTCCGTGTTGAGCGTCTCCAGATCTTTCGCGAACGTGTCGCCGCCGACCATGTTGAGCACGACGTCGGCACCGCCGTGGCGCTTCACCGCCTCGACATAGTCCTGCTTCGACGCGTCGATGCTCAGGTCCGCGCCAAGCCGGGCTGCCGCGTCTGCCTTCGCCGCTCCGCGCGAGGTCGCGATGACGGTTGCGCCGGCCGCCTTTGCCATCTGTATCGCCGTCACGCCGATGCCAGAACTGGCGCCATGGACAAGCAGTGTCTCGCCCCGCCGCAATCCGCCGAGCTGGAACACGTTGGCGAAGACGGTGAACACCGTTTCCGGCAGCCCCGCCGCCTCCTCGAAGGTGAGCTCCCGCGGGACGGGCAGGGCGTGGCGGGGATCGCAGGTAGCGATCTGGGCATAGCCGCCGCCGCCGAGCAGCGCGCAGACACGGTCGCCGACTGACCACCGGCCAGCGGCGCGCATCACCTCTCCGGCCACTTCCAGCCCGAGCGTCTCGGACGCGCCCGGCGGGGGCGGATAGAGGCCCACGCGCTGGAACACGTCGGGACGGTTCACGCCCGCCGCGCGGACGGCGATCACCAGGTCGCCGTCGCGGACCTCCGGCGCCGCGACTTTGTCGAGGTGGAGGGCCTGTGCGTTTCCCTTGCCTCCGGCGATCACGACCGCGTTCATCTGCTCGGGAATGTCAGTCATACCGGTGCTCCATTACCGGGTGATGCGTCGCACCGCCGCTGATCATCGCGGCACGTCACCGTAGGATGGACAGTCGGGATAGCCGCGCGGCCCGGGCGCGTAGAAGGACGCCTGACTGGCTACCTGCCGCGTCGGGTGTCGAGGACATATGCCGGCGTGATCAGGACGTTTTGTACGCCCGCCCGGCGCGGACGACCCTGCCTCCGTAGCAACTCACGCTAGGCGTCATCCCGCAACCTGTCCCTGTCGCCGGCAAATGTGTCCTCGACCCGCGACACCGACCTGAAGATGAACGTGATCCATGGACCAGCGCCTATGCCCACCCTCTCGCCTAGTTTTCACGGTTGGGTCAGCGCCGTCCGCCGAGGAGGAAGGCGCTTGAATTTCGAGCTGACGGCGGATCAGGCCCATCACCGCGAGCGGGTCAAGGGCTTCATGAACGAACGCGTCCGCCCGAGGCTGCGCGACTACGACGAGCAGGCCGCCGCCGAGCCACGCTGGAAGGTGCTGCCGGTGATCGAGGAACTGAAGACGGAGGCTCGCCGCGCCGGGCTCTGGAACCTGTTCATGCCGCCCTCGTCGGGTCATCCGCCCGTCGACGACTCCTTCGAGTTCGAAGGCGAGCAGCTCACCAATCTCGAATACGCGCTGTGCGCCGAGGAAATGGGCCGGGTCCACTGGGCGTCCGAGGTCTTCAACTGCTCGGCGCCCGATACCGGCAACATGGAGGTGCTGCTCCGCTACGGCACGCTGGATCAGAAGGAGGAATGGCTCCGGCCGCTGATGCGCGGCGAGGTGCGCTCGGCCTTCCTCATGACCGAGCCCGGCGTGGCCTCGTCCGACGCGACCAACATCGAAACCTCCATTCGTCCCGACGGCGACGAGTACGTTATCGACGGCACCAAATGGTGGTCGAGTGGCGCGGGCGACCCGCGCTGCAAGCTCGCGATCGTGATGGGCAAGACCGACCCGGAGCAGCACCGCTACCGGCAGCAAAGCATGGTGCTTGTCCCCATGGAAACGGCCGGTGTGCGCATCGCCCGCATGTTGCCCGTCTTCGGCTACGACCATGCGCCGCACGGGCATGGCGAAATCATGTTGGAAGGCGTGCGCGTTCCCGCGGACAACATGCTGCTCGGCGAAGGGCGGGGGTTCGAGATCGCGCAAGGCCGGCTTGGCCCCGGACGCATCCACCACTGCATGCGCACCATCGGGATCGCCGAGGAGGCGCTCGCCTCCATGGCACGACGCCTGCTGGGCCGGACGGCGTTCGGCAAGCGCATCGCCGACCAGTCGGTCTGGGAGGAACGCGTCGCGCGCGCGCGCATCGACATTGAGATGTCCCGGCTGCTCTGCCTCAAGGCAGCCGACATGATGGACAGGGCGGGCAACAAATCCGCACAGCTCGAGATCGCGATGATCAAGGTCCAGGCGCCGACCATGGCGCTGAAGATATTGGACGATGCCATCCAGGCGCATGGCGGCGGCGGCGTGTCGGATGACTTCCACCTTGCCACGGATTGGGCCGGCATTCGAACGTTGCGCTTCGCCGACGGTCCCGACGAGGTGCACAACCGGGCGATCGCGCGCGCCGAGTTCGGCAAATATGCCGCGCCCTTGCACGAAGGGCGCTCGGCTTGAGCGAAGCGGCAATCCTCGACCGCACCGGGGCGCTGCGGGACTGGTTCGACACGCACCTGCCTACCACGACGGCGCCGCTGCGCTTGGACAAGTTCCCCGGAGGCCAGTCGAATCCGACCTACCGCGTCTCTACGGGCGAAACCACGTACGTGCTTCGGCGCAAGCCATCCGGGACGGTCCTGCCCTCCGCGCACGCCGTGGAACGCGAGTTCCGGCTGCTGTCGGCGCTGCACCCGGTCGGCTTCCCCGTCCCCGAGCCACTGGCCTTGTGCGAGGATCCGTCGGTTATCGGCGCGCCATTCTACGTGATGACCTTGGTTGAAGGTACGATCCACTGGAATGGTGCGCTGCCCGATCGTCCGGCCGAAGAACGTCGCTGCATTTACGAAGGTCTGATCGACACGCTCGCGCGGCTCCATACCTTGGAGCCGGCGGCGGTCGACTTGGAGGATTTCGGTCGACCCGGCGATTTCTTCGCCCGCCAGCTCGACCGGTGGACGAGGCAGCACCACGCGAGCCGCATGAAGCCGGTGCCGGAGCTGGACAAGCTCGTCGACTGGCTGCCGCGGCATCGCCCGCCGCAGCGCCGCTCGACCATCGTGCATGGCGATTACCGGATCGATAACGCCGTGTTCGCCGGCCCGGGGCCGCGTGTGGCGGCGTTGCTCGATTGGGAGCTGGCGACGATCGGCGATCCGCTGGCCGACATCGCCTATCTGGCGTTGGGCTGGATCCTTCCCGCCGAGGGCCGCTCCGGGCTGGCCGGCCTCGATCCTTTGCCGGCGGGCATTCCGACGCTCGACGACGTGATCGCCCGCTACTGCGCGGCGACCGGACGGGACGGGATACCCGAGCTACCATGGCTGCTGGCGTTCAGCCTGTTCCGCCTCGCGGTCATCCTTCAAGGCGTCGGCAAGCGGGCCGCGCAGGGCAACGCTTCCGGCGGATCGGCGGCGCAGGAGGCGGCTCGGGTCGGATCGCTCGCGCGCGCCGCGTGGGAACATGCCCGAGCAGCGGGCGCGTCATGAGCGAGGAGTGGTGATGCGATCCTTCGATCTTATCGGAAAGGTAGCGGTCGTGACCGGATCCTCCCGGGGCATCGGCCGCGCGATCGCCGGCGCGATCGCCGAAGCGGGCGGAACGGTCGTCGTGTCTAGCCGCAAGCAGACGGCCTGCGACGCGGCCGCAGCCGAGATCAACGCGGCGCTCGGGGCGGAGCGCGCGATCGCGATCGCGGCCAGCATCTCGGACAAGGCCGCGCTCCAGGCGATGATCGACGAGACGCGCGCGCGGCTCGGCCCCATCGATATTCTCGTATGCAACGCGGCGACCAACCCCTATTACGGCCCGCTGCTGGAGATCGGTGACGCCGAGTTCCGCAAGGTGCTGGAGAACAACGTTCTGGCGAGTCACTGGCTCGTCCAGATGGTCGCGCCCGACATGATCGAGCGGCGCGGCGGCGCGATCATCGTCGTGTCGTCGATCGGTGGCCTGCTCGGCTCGGACCTGATCGGCGCCTACAACATCTCGAAGGCGGCGGACTTTCAGCTCGTCCGCAATCTGGCCGTCGAACTCGGCCGGCATCGCATCCGGGTGAACGCGATCGCGCCCGGCACGATCCGCACCGATTTCGCGCGGGCGCTGTACGAGGATCCGAAAACGGAGGCGGAACTGAACAGGGCGACGCCGCTTGGCCGCATCGGCGAACCCGGCGACATCGCCGGAGCGGCGGTGTTCCTCGCATCCGAAGCGGGAGCCTACATGACCGGGCAGGCCGTCGTGATCGACGGCGGCTTCACCATCGGGAGAACCTCCGCATGACGACGGGCGATGCCGCCGCTTACCTCGACCGAGCGCAGCGGCTCGCGGGCGAGGTCGCCGATCTCGGGCGGGATACGCCGATCCGACCGATCGAACGGGTCGGGATCATCGGCGCAGGCACGATGGGCGGCGGCATCGCCATGAACTTCCTGTCGGCCGGCGTCCCGGTGACCCTGGTCGAAACCGCGCCGGAGCCGCTGGGGCGCGGCGCCACGACGATGCGCCGCAACTACGACGCCACCGCAGCGAAGGGGCGCCTGACGACGGATCAGGTGGAGGCGGCGATGGCGCTGCTCGCCCCCACGCTGGAGTTCGGCGAGCTGGCCGCGTGCGATCTCGTGATCGAGGCGGCGTACGAGGATCTGGCGGTCAAGCGCGACATCTTCGCGCGCCTCGACCGGGTCGCCAAGGACGGCGCGATCCTCGCGTCCAACACCTCCTACCTGAGCATCGACGAGATCGCGGCCGCCACCGGCAGACCGTCGGAGGTGATCGGGCTGCACTTCTTTTCGCCCGCGAACGTGATGAAGCTGGTGGAGGTCGTCCGTGGCGACCGCACCGCGCCGGACGTGCTGGCCACCGGCATGGCCGTCGCGCGCCAGGTCGGGAAGGTGCCGGTCGTGGCGCGGGTCTGCTACGGCTTCATCGGCAACCGGATGTTGATCCCGAGACAGACGGAGGCGACGAAGCTGATCCTGGAGGGCGCAACGCCCGAGCAGGTCGATGCCGTGCATCTGCGTATCGGAATGCCGATGGGTCCGTTCCAGATGGCGGACCTCGCCGGCGTCGACATCGGCTGGCATCGAGACCCCGAGCGCATCGAAAGCCTGTCCGACGCGCTCAACGCCGTCGGCCGCTGGGGTCAAAAGACGACGGCGGGCTATTACGACTATGACGATGGCCGGCGGCCCACCCCGTCACCGGTGACGTCGCGGATACTCGATCATTACCGGGAGCGGTCGGGTATCGAGCCGCGCGCGATCGACGACGAGGAGATCGTCGCGCGCACGCTATACACCATGGTCAACGAGGCGGCGCTGATCCTGGAGGAAGGGATCGCGCAGCGTGCGTCGGACATCGATGTGGTCTTCCGCTTCGGCTATGGCTGGCCGGTCACGTCCGCGGGTCCGATGCGCTGGGCCGACGAGACCGGGCTCGACCGCGTCGTTGCGGGGTTGCAGGCGCACCGGGGACTGCTCGACCCCGACTTCCGGCTGGCGCCGCTGCTGCAACAGCTTGCCTCCGCCGGCGGCCGCTTTACCGGGGAGGCCCCCACGCCATGAGCGACGTCCTGATCCAACCGCGCGACCTGTCCTTCCTGTTGTGGGAGTGGCTGCGTCTCGACGAGCTGCTCGCCCGCCCTGAATATGAAGGCCACGATCGGGAGACGGTCGACGCCGTCCTGAACCTGTCCACCAGCTTGGCCCGGGACTCGTTCCTGCCGCACTTCAAGGAGGCGGATCACCACGAGCCGTCGCTGGACGGCGATGGCGAGGTGCACATCCTGCCGGCCGCAGTGGACGCGCTCAGGCAATATGCCGAGGTCGGGCTGTTCGCCGCCGGGTTCGCGCCGGCGCTGGGTGGGCTCGGCCTGCCGTCGGTCGTGACCTCGGCGTCGCTGGCGCAGTTCACCGCCGCCAACCCGGCCACGGCGGCCTACATCATGCTCACGATCGCCAACGCGCGGCTGATCGCCACGTTCGGGACGCCGGCGCAGGCCGATGCGTTTGCGAGGCCGGAGATCGAGGGACGGCAGCTCGGCACGATGTGCCTGTCGGAGCCGCAGGCCGGCTCCGGGCTGGGCGACATCCGCACGCGCGCGCAGCCGGACGGCGAGGACGTGCTCGGTCCACGCTATCGCCTGAGCGGCACGAAGATGTGGATCTCCGGCGGGGATCAGGACGCGACCCGCAACATCGTCCATCTCGTGCTCGCCAAGATTCCCGAGCCGGACGGTTCGCTCCCGGAGGGAACCAGGGGCATTTCGCTGTTCATCGTGCCCAAATGGCTTGGCACGGCCGAGGGTCATGGTGGCGAGCGCAACGACGTCACCGTCGCGGGACTCAACCACAAGATGGGTTACCGCGGCACGGCCAATTGTCTGCTCAACTTCGGCGAAGGCCGGCACCGGCCGGGCGGCGAACCGGGCGCAGTCGGATACCTTCTCGGGCAAGCGGGTCAGGGTCTCGCGCTGATGTTCCAGATGATGAACGAGGCGCGGGTCGCGGTCGGCCTGGGCGGCGCCGCCATCGCCTATCGCGGCTATCGTCACGCGCTGCGCTACGCCCAGGAACGTACGCAAGGCCGGGCGCTCGACGCGCCGCGCGGGACATCGGCTCCCCTGCCGATCATCGAGCACCCTGATGTCCAGCGGATGCTGCTGGCGCAGAAGGCCTATGCGGAAGGGGCGCTGGCGCTTACGCTTTATTGCGCCAAGCTGGTCGACGAGGAGTCGTTCGACCGCGACGCGAGCGAGTTGCTCGCGCTGATGACGCCGGTCGCAAAGACCTGGCCGTCGGAATGGGGCCTCGTCGCCAACCAGCTCGCGATCCAGGTGCACGGCGGTTACGGCTACACGCGCGATTTCGACGTCGAGCAGCTCTATCGCGACAACCGTCTCAATCCCATCCATGAGGGGACGACGGGGATCCAGGCGCTCGATCTGCTCGGCCGCAAGATCCTCCGCAGCAACGGCGCGGGCCTCGCCGTGCTCGAAGCTCGCGTGCGCAGGACGATCGAGGGCGCGGCCGCTAGCTCCCGGCTCTCCGGGTTCGCCGACCAGTTGTCCGCCGCCTGGCGCCGGCTCGAGGATACGCTGGTCGCCGTCCGCGCCGCCGACCCGAGCCGCGTGTTGGCGAACGCCACGTCCTTTCTACAGGCGTTCGGCCACATCACCGTCGCCTGGCTATGGCTCGACCAGGCGACCGTGTGCGTCGCGGCGCTTGGTGAGAGAACCGGGATCACCGCGTTCCACGAAGGCAAGCTGAGGGCGTGCCGCTTCTTCTACGAATGCGAGCTGCCCGGCGTCTACCCGCTGCTCGGGTTCGTGGACGCGCTCAGTGACGTGGCCGCGAACGTGCCCGTGGAGCAGTTCTGATGGACGGCGACCCAGCGCAAGCCGACCTGCGTCGTGCCCGGCTGGACCATGAGTTCGACCGGACCTGGAACGAGCTGACCGCACCGGGCGCCCTCTTCGAAGTGGAATCGATCCCGGTCCGCGGGCAAGAGCTGCGCCACTATGTGAACGCGCCAGCGGACGCCCGCGCGATGTGGGCTGACGCGGCGAACTGGGGCAGTCGCACGTACCTAGTCTATCGGGATGAGCGCGTCTCCTACGCCCGTGCATGGGAGATCACCGCCTCCGTGGCGGCGTGGTTGAAGGCTCAGGGCGTGAGGCGGGGCGACCGCGTGGCGATCGCCATGCGCAACTACCCCGAATGGCTGCTCATCTACTGGGCCTGCCTGTCGATCGGCGCGGCGGCGGTCGGCATCAACGCCTGGTGGATCGCGGACGAGATCGCCTTTGCCCTCACCGACTCGGCGCCGAAGGTGGTGTTCTGCGACGCCGAGCGGCTCGAGCGCGTGACCGCGTGCGGCGACGCCGCCCGGGATGTCGTCGTCGTAGCCGTTCGGGCGGAGGCAGTCGGCAATCAGATCGCCTGGGCCACCGTGCTCGCTACCCCCGCCGTCATGCCCTTGGCGGTGCTCGACCCCGATGACGATGCGAGCATCCTCTATACCTCCGGAACCACTGGTGTTCCCAAGGGCGCGCAGCTGACCCATCGCGGTCAGATCAACACGCTGATGAACATCGCCTTCGCGACCGAGGTTCATGCCGTGGCCGAGCGGCGGGCGCGCGCGCTGGATGCGCCGAGCCCGGGCGTCGCCGTGGCCCTGGTGACCACCCCCCTCTTTCATGTGACCGCGCTGGGCCTGGCCTATGCGATCACGGCGGGCGGCGGCACGCTGGTGCTGATGCACAAATGGGATGCGGGCGAGGCGCTGCGGCTGATCGAAGCCGAGCGCGTCACCAACCTGAGCGGTGTCCCGACGATCGGCCGCGAGCTTGTCCAGCATCCACGCCTTCTCGACCACGACGTGAGCAGCCTGGGGGCGATCGTGGGCGGTGGCGCGCCGATGCCGCCCGACCTGATCGACAAGATCGAGCGAGTCGACCTTCCCGTGCGTCCTCATACCGGCTTCGGCATGACCGAAGCGTCGGGGGCGATCGCGGCGGCGGCGGGGGACTATCTCGTCGCCAAGCCGGCGAGCTGCGGCCGCATCCTGCCGACCTTCGAACACAGGATCGTCGACGACGAGGGTCGCCCGTGCCCGCCGCTCTCGACGGGTGAACTGTGCATCCGAGGCTGCGGCGTCATCAAGGGATACATCAACCGCCCCGAGGCTACCGCCGACGCGATCCGCGATGGCTGGCTGCATACCGGCGACATCGCCTGGATCGACCCCGCCGGCTTTCTTCACGTGGTCGACCGCAAGAAGGACATGATCCTGCGCGGGGGAGAGAATGTCTACTGCGCAGAGGTGGAGGCGGCGCTCCTCCACCATCCGGCGGTGATCGACGCGTGCGCGTTCGGCGTCGCCGATGAGCGATTGGGAGAGGAGGTCGGCGCCGCGATCCAGGTACGGGAGGGAGCGACGCTCACCGGCATGGAACTGCGCAGTGACGCGCACGAGCGGCTCGCGAAGTACAAGGTGCCACGATATCTATGGTTGCTCAGCTCGCCCTTCCCACGAAATGCCGCTGGAAAGGCGCTGCGTCGGGAGCTCAGGGCAACCCTGCCGGTGGACGAAGCGGTTTAGCCCGCAGAGGCGGGTCGACACGATGCTGGCGCGATTGAACCTGACCGAGGCCTGACGGATCGGCGGCATCCGCACCTGCATTGCGGCAGCGGTGCAATCGGCTTATCTCGCTCCCGTGATCGATCGTCGTTTTCCTACCGCGCTGCAAGTCATGCAGTCCCTCGTGCTGATGGAGCGCGAGGGGCGGCCCTGGGTCAGTTCCGGTGAGTTCGCGTCCTATTTTCGCGTCAACCCGACGCTGATGCGCCGATTGCTGACGACGCTGGTTCAGCATGGTCTTCTGCAGTCGCAGATGGGCCGGAACGGAGGCGTGCGGCTCGCTCGCAAGGCCGAACTCATCAGCTTGCGTGACATCTACCAGGCCGCGGTGGCGGACAAGAAGCTCTGGACGCCGCGAACCGACATCCCGCACCGTTGTACGGTGAGCAGAAATTTTGAGCGCTTTTTTGAGAAGCTCGAGTCCGCCGCTGATCTTGCGCTCACTGATATGCTGGCGCAACGCTCTCTGGCGGAAAGCTTTATGGAATTGGAAGGTCTGGAAAGCTTGCAGGCGATCGCGACTGCATCCTCGTCAAGAACCCATGAAGAGCGTCAGCGGTCCTCCGCCTTTGTCTGAATGTCGTTACGTTCGCCCTTGATATAGCCACAGCTGCCAGCGCACCTCGATATTGATCTTCCATCATCAGAGGATTTTTGCTTGACCAGCGATCGGGTCGGCGTTTCGTCCCGTCTCCCCAGCCAGTGTCCTGCCCGATTCGTTCATCGGGTCGGTCAAATTCCAAGCCGAAGATGGGCTCATCGACGAAGCGGTGCATCTGAACAAATGGCAACTGCTGGGAAGCCGGGTGAGAAACGTGAGTGCCGCCTGCTGGGTCATCCCAGGTCATTCTGCTGCTCGAACCAGCCCGCATAAGTGTGCCGGCAACCATTTGGCGGTTAAGGTCCGACGCACCGTCGTGCTACCAGATCGGTCCGCGCTCGCCAAGTGCTACCTTAGCGCGATCCACGGTCGCGCGTGCCTCGGCAACACCGGCCTCGTCGTCGTGACGCAGCGCAATGCTCACCGCGCGCCTGCCCTCCATCAGCTCGCCTACAAGCAAGGTGCGACGTTCTTCGGGCAGCGACGGGTCCGACCGTTGCCAGAGACACCCCCGAACGACGAAATATCGACCGTCGGGTGTAGTCGGGTGCCTGTCCGCTCACGTCGGGCGCCTGATCGTATTCCGTCCGCTCACAGCATCTCTAGCGGGCGACGATCGCGCGGCCGCGGAAATGCGCCATCCAAGGCAGCGAGATCGTCGTTGGATAGCACGAGTTCGGCAGCCGCGCGGTTCTCGCGAACATGCGCCACCGTACCGGCCTTCGGGATCGCGAGTACCCCGTCCCGGCGCAGCGTCCATGCCAACGCGACCTGCGCCGACGTGGCGCAAACGGACCTTGCCACATGCGCGAGCGCGGGATCCGCGAGGAGGCGCCCCTGCTCGACGGGGCTGTAGGCCATCACAGGCATGGCATGCTCCTCCAGCCAGGGCAGCAGGTCATGCTCGGGACCGCGCCGGGACAGGTTGTAGAGGATCTGATCGGTGACGCAGGCACCTCCGCCTGCCGCGACCAGTTCCTCCATGTCCGCGGTATCGAGGTTGCTGACGCCCCAATGACGTATCTTGCCGACCCGCTTGAGCGCTTCCATCGCCTCGATGGTCTCGCCGAGCGATACCGATCCGCGCCAGTGAAGAAGGTAGAGGTCGAGCCGGTCGGTCTCGAGCCGCTGCAGGCTAGCGTCGCAGGCGCTGACGAGCCGCTTGCGCGATGCGTTCTGCGGGTACGCCTTGCTGACCAAGAACAGCTGGTCGCGAACCCCGCCGAGAGCTTCCGCGATCAGTGTTTCGGCCGCGCCGTCGCCGTACATCTCGGCCGTGTCGATGAGGGTCATGCCCAGCTCGACACCGGCGCGCAGCGCTGCGGTCTCGGCGGCACGCCGATCGCGGCGCTCGCCCATCATCCATGTGCCTTGGCCCAGCGCCGGCACCTTCTCGCCATCGGGCAGCGTCACGGTCTTCATCAACGTCTCGCCAGCAG
>NZ_CAHJWX010000006.1 GCF_903643065.1 Sphingomonas bacterium
AACGTCCCGCCACGCCGTCGATCCAGCCGAGGACCATCATGTTCAGACCCATTGCCCTCGCCGCGCTCACGGCGCTCGCGGCCGTCGCGCCGGCGGCGTCGCCGACCGCGCTTGCCCAGGTGGCGACCTTCGATCATCAGGTGACCGGGGTCGCCGTCACGGCGGACGGCCGCCGCTTCGTTAATTTTCCACGCTGGACGGAGGATGCGCCGATCTCGGTCGCCGAGGTGATGCGCGACGGCTCGCTTCGGCCCTATCCGGACGCGCGCTGGAACGAGTGGCGGAACGCGCGCGCGAACGAGCTGCCGGTCGCCGACCATTTCGTGTGCGTGCAGTCGGTCGTCCCGGACGGCCACGGCAACCTGTGGGTCGTCGACCCGGGGGCGCCCGGCAACGAGAAGATCCTGGAAGGCGCGCCGAAGCTCGTGCGCATCGACCTCGCCACGAACCAGGTGACGAAGGTGATCGCCATCCCCGGCGACGTGGCGCTGCAGGGCACCTACCTCAATGACATCCGCTTCTCGTCCGACGGGAAGATGGGCTACGTCACCGACAGCGGCACGCGCGGCGCGATCATCGCCGTGGACCTTGAGACCGGCAGGAGCTGGCGCGCGCTGGACGGCAGCCCGACGACGCAGGTCGACAAAACGGTCACCGTCACGCTGGACGGCCGCCCGCTGCGCCGACCCGACGGCCGCCAGCCGGCGTTCGCCGCGGACGGCATCGCCATCTCGAACGACGGCGGCACCCTCTACTGGCAGGCGCTGACCGGCCGCACGCTCTACGCGATCGACACGGTGCTGCTGCGCGACGGCGTCAGCGACCAGGATCGCGTCCGCGCGGTCAGGACGGTGGCGCGCACGCAGGTGACCGACGGCCTCTGGATGAGCAGGGCGGGCACGCTCTACCTCACCTCGCCCACCGACTACTCGATCAAGCGGCTGAACGGCTCGGTGGTCGAGACGGTGCTGACCGACCGCCGTCTGCGCTGGCCCGACACGTTCGCGGAGGGCCCCGACGGCCGGATCTACGTCACTGCCAGCCATATCCAGGACACGATGTGGTTCAAACCCGGCGCGCCGCCCGCGATCCGCACCGAGCTGTTCTCCTTCGCGCCCGCCCGCTGACCTGCTGCACACCACCGAAAGGTTCATCATGACCGACCAGCGCCCCTTCGCCGTCGTGACCGGCGGGACCAACGGCATCGGCCTGGAACTCGCCAGGCTGTTTCTGGCCGACGCCTATGACGTGCTCATCGCCGGCGAGGACGACGCGCACAGCGACGAGGCGCGGGCGCAGCTCGCCGGGGAGAACCAGACCGGCAGCGAGGTGACGCTATGGAAGGGCGACCTGGGCCGGGCCGGGCAGGTCGACGCGCTGGTCGCGGCGATCCGCGCCGCGGGCCGGCCGATCGAGGCGCTGTGCGTCAACGCCGGCTTCGGGCTCGGCGGCGCCTTTGCCGAGACCGACCTCGCGCGCGAGCTGCAGATGATCGACGTCAACATCCGTGGCGCGGTGCAGCTCACTAAGCCAATGGTGCAGGACATGATCGCGCACCGCGGCGGCCGCATCCTGTTCACCTCCTCGATCGCGGCGACGATGCCCGACCCGTTCGAGGCGGTGTATGGCGGCACGAAGGTCTTCCTGCGCTGGTTCGGCGAGGCGCTGCGCAACGAGTTGAAGGACACCGGCGTAACCGTGACCGTGCTGATGCCGAGCATGACCGAGACGAACTTCTTCGAGCGCGCCGAGATGATGGACACCAGGGCGGGCCAGGCGAACAAGGACGATGCGGGCATGGTTGCGAAGGCCGGCTACGACGCGCTCATGGCGGGCAAGGACAAGGTGATCCCGACATTGAAGAACAAGATCATGGGCGCGGTCGCCGACCTGCTGCCCGACAGCGTCGCGGCCGGCGTCCACCGCGGCTTGTCCGAACCCGGCTCGGCGGACTGATGCCGCCTATCATCACCGATCGCCAAGGAGGCTCCATGACCTATCTCCGCTACTCGCCAGACGTCGAGACGTCCGAAGCCGACGAGCAGAAGACGATCGACGGGATCATCCAGGGGATGACCCAGCAGAGCGAAGTCGTCGAAAAACGCGAGCAGCACGCGGTGCGCGCCAGCCACGCCAAGAGTTCGGCCTGCGTCGTCGGCACGCTGACCGTCGCCGACGATCTGCCGCCCGAGCTGGCGCAGGGGCTGTTCGCCACGTCCGGCACCTACGACGTCGCGATCCGCTTCGCGCAGGGACCGGGCGAGACGCTGGGGGATCGCGTGTCAACGCATCGCGGCATGGCCATCAAGGTGTTCGGCGTCGAGGGAGACAAGCTGCCCGGGCACGACGTGCCGACGCAGGACTTCGTCCTCGCGACCGGCCGCACCTTCCCGTCCGGCACGGCCAGCGGCTTTCTCAGCGACGCGAAGAAGATCGGCACGGCCACGCCGATGCCGGAGGGCGTCAAGAGCGCGGTGTCGTCGATGGCGCGCAACTTCAACAAGGTGCTGAGCATGTTCAACACCGCCTATGCCAAGGCGGACTTCTTTGGGCACCCGTTCAGCCACCCGATCGGCGACGATTACTTCAGCCAGGCACCAATCCGCTTTGGCGACCACGTCGCCAAGATCGGGGCCTTTCCGGCGTCGCAGGCGCAGGACGCATTGCATGAATGGCAGCTGGATCCGCATCAGGACGAGGACGGCTTCCGCCACGCCGCGATCGGTTATTTCGGCGAACACGAGGCCGTGTTCGAATTGCGAGCGCAGTTGTGGGCCAACGCCGATACCCAGCCGATCGAGGATGCGTCGATCGAGTGGCCATCGCAGGACAGCCAGTATCGCACCGTGGCGACGATCCGCATTCCCATTCAGGATGCTTACAAGCCCGAACGGGTGCGCTACTTCGACGAGGTGATGACGTTCCGTCCGGCACACAGCCTGACGGCGCACCAGCCGCTCGGGTCGGTCATGCGCGCGCGATTGCAGGTGTATCGCGCGCTGTCCGCCTTCCGCCACCGCGAGAACGGCATCGCGGAAGAGAACACCGCCGACTTCGCGCAGATCCCGGCGTGAGAGGAACAGCCATGGCGACCGCCCCCGACGCACACGCCCGTGCCGCCCGGCCGATCGGCACCGTGTCGACCACGCTGACGATCAATGGCACCACCCGCACGCTTCAGATCGAGCCCTGGACCTCGCTGCTCGACCTGCTGCGCGAGCAAGAGGACCTGATCGGCACCAAGAAGGGCTGCGATCATGGGCAGTGCGGGGCCTGCACGGTGCTGATTGATGGTCGGCGGATCAACTCGTGCCTCAAGCTCGCGGTGACGCTGGACGGGGCGGAGATCACCACGATCGAGGGGCTCGGCCAGCCCGGCAAGCTGCATCCGCTGCAGGCCGCGTTCATCGAGCACGACGCCTTCCAGTGCGGCTACTGCACGCCAGGTCAGATCTGCTCGGCGCAGGGCCTGATCAACGAGGGTCGGGCGCATTCACGGCAGGAGGTGCGCGAGATGATGAGCGGTAACCTGTGCCGCTGCGGCGCGTATACCAACATCGCCGACGCGGTGTGCGAGGTGCTCGCCGAACAGGATGGGGCCATGTTGCGGGAGGCGGCGGAATGAGCCCGTTCGATTACATCCGCGCGACGAGCATCGGCGAAGCGGTGCAGGCCGGGCGCGGCGAGCAGGTCCGCTATCTCGCCGGCGGCACCAATCTGGTCGACCTGATGAAGGAGAACGTCGAGCGGCCAGTGACGGTGGTCGACATCACCCGCCTGCCGCTCGGTGGCATCGAGGAGCTGGACGGCGGCGGGCTGCGACTTGGCGCGCTGGCGCCGAACGCCGACACCGCCTGGGACGAGCGCGTCGAGCAGAGCTACCCGCTGCTGTCCTCCGCGATCCTCGCCGGCGCCAGCCCGCAGCTGCGCAACGCGGCGACCAACGGCGGCAACCTCAACCAGCGCACGCGCTGCTATTACTTCTACGACGTCGCAACTCCGTGCAACAAGCGGCAAGCTGGATCCGGCTGCGGCGCGATCGGTGGCGTGAACCGCATCCATGCCATCCTGGGTGCGAGCGAGCAGTGCATCGCGACGCATCCGTCCGACATGTGCGTGGCGCTGGCCGCGCTGGACGCAACGGTGCGGGTATTGGGGCCGGATGGCGAGCGCGCGATCGCCTTTGCCGACTACCACCGGCTGCCGAGTGACGAGCCGTGGCGCGACAACACGCTGCGGCCGGGCGAGCTGGTGACGGGCATCGACCTGCCGGTCGAAGTCTTCACGCAGAACTACACCTATCTCAAGCTGCGCGACCGGCTATCCTACGCCTTCGCGCTGGTGTCGGTCGCGGTCGCGATGCGGCTGGAGGGCGGCACGATCGCGGAGGTGCGCGTGGCGCTCGGCGGCGTAGCGCACAAGCCGTGGCGGAAGCCGGAGGCCGAGCAGCAGCTGCGCGGCGTGACACCGTCGCCACATGCGTTCGGTGCCTTCGCCGATGCGCTGCTCGACGGCGCAGTCGGTCAGGGCGAGAACGACTTCAAGATCCCGCTCGCCCGCAAGGCGATCGTCCGCGCGCTCAATCAGGCCGCCGACGCCACCCCGCAATCGCAGACCGACAAGCGCGTCGCGTAAGGAACACCCGACATGGCAACCGCAATCAGGCCCGCGACGGGGAAGATCGGCATCGGTAGCGCAATCAGCCGCGTCGACGGCGTCGAGAAGGTCACCGGCACCGCACGCTACGCCGCCGAGCACCCGGTCGCCGACATGCTCTACGGCTTCATCGTCGACGCGACGATCGCCAAGGGCCGGATCGTCGCCATCGACGAGGCTGCGGCGCGCGCGGTTCCCGGCGTGGTCGAGGTGATCTCGCACCTCAACCGCCCGCACGTCGCCTGGACCGACCATAGCTACAAGGACGAACTGAAGGTGCCGGGATCGCCGTTCCGGCCGCTCTACGACGACATGATCCAGTTCAACCAGCAGCCGATCGTGCTTGTGGTGGCGGAGACGTTCGAGGCAGCGCGCTACGCCGCGAGCCTGATCGAGGTTTCCTATGAGGCGAAAGCCCACAACACGAACTTCGAGGTCGCGTTGGCGGAGAAGTACCTGCCCAAGAAGAAGCGCAACACCTACGTCCCGCCCAAGGCTCGGGGAGACGCGGCGCAGGCGTTCATCGACGCGCCGCTGAAGGTCGCGGGCGACTACCGGCTGGCGCCCGAGCACCACAATCCGATGGAGATGTTCGGTTCCACCGTCGAGTGGCACGGCGACGGCGCGATCACCGTCCATGACAAGACGCAGGGCTCGCAGGGCGTTCAGGCATATATCGCCAGCATCTTCGGCTTCTCCAAGAGCAAGGTGCGCGTGCTCAATCCCTATGTCGGCGGCGGCTTCGGCTCGGGGCTGCGGCCGCAGCATCAGGTGTTCCTGGCGGTGCTCGCGGCCAAGATGCTCGAGCGGTCGGTGCGGGTGACGATGACGCGCCAGCAGATGTTCAGCCACGCCTATCGCCCGCAGGCGATCCAGAGCACGTCGCTGGGCGCGGAGACCACGGGCAAGCTGGTGTCGATCCGCAACGAGGCGACCACCTCCACCTCGCGCTACGAGGACAATATGGAGAACGTCGTCACCTGGGGACTGATGAACTACGACTGCCCCAACGCCGATGCCAACTACACGGTGGCGCAGGTCGACACCGCGACGTCGGCCGACATGCGTGCGCCGGGTGCCGCGACGGGCATGACGCTGTTCGAGATGGCGGTCGACGAGATGGCATACGAAGCCAAGGTCGATCCGCTCGAGTTCCGGCGGATCAACTATTCGTCGATCGACGCGATGAACGCGGTGCCCTATACCAGCAAGGCGTTGCGCGAGGCCTATGACGAGGGGGCGGCGGCGTTCGGCTGGGCCGAGCGCTCACCCGAGCCGCGCTCGATGCGCGACGGCAGCGAGCTGATCGGCTGGGGCTGCGCCACCGGCATGTGGGACGCGCAGTTCGCCAAGACGGCGGCGAGCGCCAAGCTCTCCGCCAACGGCGCGCTGGAGGTGGCCTGCGCCACGTCGGACATTGGCACCGGCACCTACACGGTGATGACGCTGGTCGCGGCCGACACGCTGGGCTTGCCGCCCGAGCAGATCACCGCCCGGTTGGGCGATTCCGACCTGCCGGCCTCCCCGGTCGAGGGCGGGTCATGGGCGGCGGCGTCGGCCGGCGCCGCGGTGCAGCTCGCCTGCCAAGCGGTGGCCAAGAAGCTGGTCAAGGCGGCGGGCAGGATCGCCGGCCAACCGCTGGGCGAGGCAGGCTTCGATGACTTGGTGTTCGAGGACGGCTGCATCGTCCTGAAGGACGCGCCCACCGTCCGCGTGCCGTTCGGCGAGGCGATGCGCGCCGCCGACCTGGAAGTGATCGAAGAGCAGGAGACCGCCGCGCCCGGCTTCGGCGATATGTGGCGCGGCTTGCACAAGTCGAAGAACACGCACAGCGCGATCTTCGCCGAGGTCCGGGTGGACGAGGAACTTGGGGTCGTGCGCGTCACCCGCGTCGTCAACGCCGTCGCGGCGGGGCGGATCATTAACCCCAAGACCGCGCGCAGTCAGATCTTGGGCGGCGTGGTGATGGGGATCGGCATGGCGCTCCATGAGGAGACCTTCTCCGATCACCGGCTCGGCCGCTGGATGAACCACAACTACGCCGAGTACCACATCCCGGCCCATGCCGACGTCGAGGAGATCGAGGTGATCTTCGTCGACGAGCCTGACCCGGAGGTCACCCCGCTGGGGGTCAAGGGACTAGGCGAGATCGGAATCGTGGGCACGGCGGCGGCGGTCGCCAATGCCATCTACCATGCGACCGGCAAGCGGGTCCGTTCCCTGCCGATCACGATCGACAAGCTCCTGACCTGATCAGCTAAGATCAGCCTTGTTGTGCCGGTTCTTGATCCGACAACGCACTGGCCAGGTCTCGCTACAGTATAAGTACAGGTTTGGCTGAAGTGCCCCGCAGGCGAAAGACATCAGTTAGCAATGAAAATGAACGGACGTCCGTTTCTGGGAAGCGGCGGAACGTCTTCGAACGGCAGCTTATGGGTCAAATAGAACTGAGTGGTTGCTCAATATCTGAACCCAACTGAGGTCACATTCTGATCGGGTGATAGGGTAGGACGTCGCGCCAGAGGCAGCGTTAACGAGCGTCCGGCTACCGGAAGCGAAGGGGTAGGCACTCTGAAGTAGCTGAGTGAGTCAGCCAAATCTCTCCTACCGCGCGGTTACCATCCAGCCGCGAGTAGTTCGGCCTGCTGGATAACGGTCTGCACGGCAGCGTCCTGGAGGTCGGGCGGGTAGCCGTACTTGCGCAGGATCCGCTTCACCAAGACGCGCATCCGCGCCCTCGCGCTCTCGCGGTGCGACCAGTCGACGGTCGCATTCGCCCGCAGGCAGTTCACCAGTTCGCCCGCGATCACCTTCAGATTGTCATTGCCCATGATGTCGACGGCGCTCTCGTTGTCGGCCAGCGCGTCGTAGAAGGCGATCTCCTCCAGAGTCAGACCGTCGGCTTCGCCGCGAGCCTGCTCGGCCCGGATCTCCTTGGCGAGGTCGATCAGCGTCTTGAGTACCTCAACCGTGCTGACGGCGTTGGTGTGGTAGCGCGCGATGGCGTCGGTCAGGCGCTCGGAATAACGGCGGCTCTCGACCGCGTTGGTGCGGCTGCGCGAGCGGATCTGGTCGCCGAGCAGCTTGCGAAGTGCCTCGAGCGCAAGGTTCGGCCGCTCCATCGCCTTCACTTCGGCGAGGAAGTCGTCGGACAGGATCGAGATATCCGGCGTGGTCAGTCCGGCGGCGCGCAGGATGTCGACGATCTCGGTCGACATGACGGATCGGTCGATCAGCTGCTGCACGGCGAAGTCGCGGTCGCCCGCGCCCACTCCGCCGCCGCCCGTCTTGGCGAGCGCGGCGCGGACCGTCTGATAGAACGCGACCTCATCGCGGATCGCGCGAGCCTCATCGCTGGCGGCGGCGAGCGCGAACGCCTTGGTCAGTGCCAGCACCGCGTCCTGGAAGCGACGATGGGCAGCCTTGCGCGCCTCGTCGGTGTTCTCGCGTTCGGCCATCTCGTGCTGGCGCGCCATGATGAATTCGATCCCCTCCGCCAGGCACTTCAGGCGCGCGACCGGATTGCCGGTGATGCCCGGCGTCACGTCGAAACCGTGGGACATGGTCCGGACCACGTCCATCTTCTCGATCAGCACCGCGACCGCTTGCGTCCCGTCGATCCCCGTCTCGGCGGCGTCGGAGGCTGAGTATTGGCCGAGCGCCTTTTTCAGGTTCTGGGCGATGCCGATGTAATCGACGACCAGCCCAGCGGGCTTGTCCCGGAACACGCGGTTCACGCGCGCGATCGCCTGCATCAGCCCATGGCCGCGCATCGGCTTGTCGATATACATGGTGTGCATCGACGGCGCGTCGAAACCGGTCAGCCACATGTCGCGGACGATCACGAGCCGGAGCGGGTCGGCCGGATCCTTGGCTCGCTTGGCCAGCAGATCGCGACGCGCCTTGTTGCCGATATGCGGCTGCCAGGCAGGCGCGTCGGCGGCCGAGCCCGTCATGACGACCTTGATTGCGCCCGACTGATCGTCGTCGCTGTGCCAGTCGGGGCGGAGCGCGACGACGGCGTCGTACAGCGCGACGCAGATGCGGCGGCTCATGCAGACCACCATCGCCTTGCCATCCATCGCGGCCACGCGATTTTCGAAGTGGGCGACGAGGTCGGCGGCGACCATCGTCAGCCGCTCCTTCGATCCGACCAGCTTCTCGACCGCGGACCAGCGCTGCTTCAGCCGTTCCTGTTCGCTGGTCGCCTCGTCCTCGGTCAACCCCTCGATCTCGGCGTCGATGAGGGGCAGCGCTTCGGGCGGCAGCTCGATGCGGGCAAGCCGGCTCTCGTAGTAGATCGGCACCGTCGCGCCGTCCTCGACCGCCCGGGCAATGTCGTAGACGTCGACATAGTCGCCGAACACGGCGGGGGTGTTGACGTCGTCCTTCTCGATCGGCGTGCCGGTGAAGCCGATGAAAGAGGCGCCCGGCAGCGCATCGCGCAGGTATTTGGCGAAGCCATAGGCCATTTCGCCGGTCTTGCGGTCGATCCGCGCGCGGAAGCCATATTGCGAGCGGTGCGCCTCGTCGGCGATGACGATCACGTTGCGGCGGTTGCTGATCGCGGGATAGTCGCGGCTGCCCGAGGGCGGCGCAAACTTCTGCATCGTGGTGAAGATCACGCCGCCGGACGCGCGGTCGAGCTGTTCGGACAGGTCTTCGCGGCTCTCGATCTGGATCGGCGTCTGGCGGACCAGGTCGCTGCACATCGAAAAGGTGGCGAAGAGCTGGTCGTCGAGGTCGTTGCGATCGGTGATGACGACGATCGTCGGGTTCTCCAGTGCGGGCGTCCGCACCAGCAGACCGGCATAGAACGCCATTAGGAAGCTCTTGCCCGACCCTTGCGTGTGCCAGATCACGCCAATGCGGCGGTCGCCCGCTGGGTGCGCGGCGGCGTCGGGCAGGCCGTAGGCGAGCGGGCGCTCGCGGATCACGCTTGCCGACGAGGCGCCAGGCACCGCGTGCAGCGTAGCGGCAACGGCGGCGCGGGCGGCGTGGAACTGGTGATAGCCGGCGATGATCTTGACGATCCCGCGCCCGGCATCCCCGAACACGGTGAAGTCGCGCATCAGCATCAGCAGGCGCTGACGATCGAGCACGCCTGCGATCATCACCTCCAGCTCAGGCACGCCCTTGGGCGCGATCTCGTCGCCGTCGACGGTGCGCCACGGCATGAACCGCTCCTCGTCGGCGGTCAGCGAACCGATACGCGCGGTCATGCCGTCCGACGCGATCAGCAGCGCATTGGTGCGGAACAGCGATCCGATCTCGCGCTTGTAGGTCTGGAGCTGGTTGTAGGCGCCGGTGACGGTGGCGTTCTCGTCGCCGGGGTTCTTCAGCTCGACCACGGCGATCGGCAGGCCGTTGAGGAACAGGACGATGTCGGGCCGGCGGGTGTGGCCGCGCTCGATCACGGTGAACTGGTTGATCGCCAGCCAGTCGTTCATGTCGAGGCCGCCCGGCGGCGTATCGAAGTCGACCAGCCGCACGCGGTCGCCGCGGATGGTGCCGTCGGCGTCGCGATACTCGATCGGCACCCCCTCGACGATCAGCCGGTGAAGCCGCCGGTTCTCCTCCACGAGGCTCGGCATCTCGACGGCCATCACCCGGCGGACGGCATCGGCGCGGGCGTCGGCCGGGATCGAGGGGTTGAGCCGGTAGACCGCGGCAGCGAGGCGGGCGGGCAGGATGACATCACCATAGGCGGCACGCTCGGGCGCCCTGCCGTCGGGCGAGGCGTCGACGCCATAGGCGACCTGCCAGCCCTGTTCGGCGAGCCAGGCAAGCGCGGCTTCCTCGACAACGGACTCGGTGAGCTTCGACATCAGGCGCTGCTGCCGACGGGAGCCGCGCCGGTCATGCCGCCAGCGCCTCGGCGTCGCGAACGCGAAGTTCGCCGGACATCAGCTTGGGGAGGAGCGCGTCGCGGGTGGTGGCGAGGGTGCGGCATTCGAGCAGGTTCCCGATGATCTGATCGAGCAGCGGCTGCATGAACTCGCTCATCTTCGCCAGCGTAGCTGGAGAAGGCGTTATCGTCGTTGCGGCGCTCAGATGCCCTCGCTGGATATGCCCCATCGTGGTTGCCTTCGAAGCGGCTATGGCCTGGAACTCGGCGAGATGATGCCAGACCCAATGACTGAAAAGCCAAGCAGGGAAGGTGTCGGAGGTCACCTTGAAAAGGTGCTGGTTCAACGCACCAGCACCCTCCGTCCAAAACTTTGCGAGCAGGCTACCGGACCAAGAGAACAGGAAGTCGCCATCGCCAACAATGTATTTGGTGGGCACGTTGGTCGACGCGCGGTTCGAACTGGCAGACACCCCTGACCGAAGTTCACCGATCTTGATGACGGGTAAGCTCGCCTCGTCCGGAGCAGGAGGAAATTTCTGCAAGGCCAGCCCGTTTAGAAAATCGGCGATCTGATCGAGCGGCGTCTCGCTCCAGCCTTCCGGCACGCCATCGTCACCCAGCTGATCGGGAAACAGGGACCAGAAATCAGGGGCGAAGTGGGCGGGGCGACCTTCGGCCTTGGCGCGGGTGGGGGCGAAATCGACAAACCAATCTCGGAACAACGCCCGCGCGCTCGCTTCCAGCGTCTCGTTCATCCGCCGGTTGAGATCGATCTTGTCATCGAGGGCGCAAAGAAGCTCGGCAATTCTCGTCTGAAGTTCCATCGGTGGAAGTGCAAAGGGCAAATTTCTCACATCATCTCGGCGCAGAAAACCTCTAGCACTGCCTCCAACCCAAGCCAGAGGTATCTTGGACAGCTCGCGAAAGACGTAATGAAGATAGGTCGGATCAATTTGACCTTCGCGTGCGCGAATGACCCACATGTTCTGGTTGAGTAGGGCTGGAAGATCCTTCTTCCTGACCAAACCTACTTTGCCAAGGGTGGCGGCGACCATGACAAATAAAGTGTCATTCTCACGGAGAGAGAAGCGACCATACTCTTGCGCGTCGTCCTCGGATATGAACGCTGAGCCTTCCCTGGTTATTGCATAGTCGTCAGTTATGTTCACAGTGCGTAGAACAAACCGACCAGAAGAAGTGTATTGAGAGCTCTTGAAGGCAAATCCGCCGCCAAGAGACGCGACGTCATCAAGTTTGACAGTTGACCATTCCCCCATCACGCTGCCCCCTCCGCGAACAACGCGACCAGTCGCTGATTCATATAATAATTATTCCGCCCGATCCGCTGCTTGTCCAGAAATCCCGCCGCCGCCAGCGTGTCGAGATACTTGGTCGCCGTCGGACGCGACACCCCCAGCTCGCGCTCGACATATTCGATCCGCGTGTAGGGGTGGCGGAACAGGTTGTTGAGCAGGTCCTGCGAGTAGAGCTTGAGGTGATCGCGGCGGATGCGCTGCTTGTAGTCGGCCATCAGCTCACGCATCCCCTCGATCAACGCCAGCGTGCCCTTCGCGGTCTCGCCGACGCCGCGGATCATGTAGAGCAGCCACGCCTCCCACGCGTCCGCGGCGCCCTCGCAGTCGCGCACTGTCTGGAGCAGCCGGTAATACTCGCCCTTCCGCCCGGTGATCCAGCGGCTGAGATAGAGCACGGGCACGTCGAGCAACCCGGCGTGCGTCAGGTAGAGCACGTTGATGATCCGTCCCAGCCGGCCGTTGCCGTCGCTGAACGGGTGGATGCTCTCGAACTGGTGATGGACGATCGCCATCTTCACCAGCGGGTCGAGGCCGCTCGCGCCCTCTTGTTCGGGGTCCTCGTTGATGAACCGCTCCAGCGCGGTCATGTGGGCGCGCACGGCCTCGCCCTCCTGCGGCGGCACATAGACCATCTCGCCGGTCTGGTCGTTCTTCAGCGCCGTCCCCGGTGTCGCGCGGAACTCCTCGTCGGTGCGCTTGAGCATCTGGAACATGGCAATGATCATGTTGTTGGTCAGCAGCCCGCCGAGCCGGCGCTGTTCCGTGAAGCCGTGACGCAACGCGTCGGCATAACGCGCCACCTCCTTCGCCGCGGGTGACGCCGGGTTCTCCGGGAAAGCGCTGGCCTGGAACAGCTCGTCCTGCGTGGTGACGATATTCTCGATCTCCGAACTCGCCTTCGCCTCCTGCAGCGCGAGCGTGTCGATCAGGATGCCCTGGTTGGGGATCGAAGCGGCGCGGCCCTTCAGTTCGGCGAGGTGCCGGTGCGCCGTCGCCAACGCCCGCAGCACCGCAGGCGTCTCCTCGACGCCTGCCGGCGGCAGGGTGGGGATGACGTAGCTGGCCTTCAGCACCAGGCGACGGATGGATAAAGCGACACGCCAGTTTTCTTGCACATTATCGGCAACGTGTAAAGAAAAGCCGATTTCCTTGACATGTTCGCGCGACGTGTAAAAACCGGGGCTATTCCATCGGCACGATGACGTCGGCGAGCCGCTGGCGAATGACGTCGGTCAGCCGTGCGCTCTCGGCGAACTGTTCCTCCAGCGCCGCCTGCAGCGCGGCGAAGCGCTCGGCGAACGGCACCGCATCCGCCTCCACATCCTCCGCACCGACATAGCGGCCGGGCGTCAGGACGTAGCCGTGGCCGGCGATGACATCGTGACTGGCAGCGCAAGCGAAGCCGGGAACATCGGCATGATCGTCGCCGTCGCGCCACGCATGATAGGTGCCTGCGATCTTCGCGATATCGGCGTCGCTGAACTCGCGCCGGGTGCGGTCAACCATGTGGCCGAGCTTGCGCGCATCGATGAACAGGATCTCGCCGCGGCGATCGCGCAGCTTGCTCACACGGCCGACGCCGTTCGACTTGTCCTTGGCCAGGAACCAGATGCACACCGGGATCTGAGTCGAGTAGAACAGCTGGCCCGGCATCGCGATCATGCAATCGATCACGTCGCCGTCCACCATCGCGCGCCGGATGTCGCCCTCGCCGTTCTGGGTCGAGGACATCGAGCCGTTGGCGAGGATGACGCCGGCGGTGCCGGTCGGCTTCAGATGGTGCAGGATGTGCTGGAGCCAGGCGAAGTTGGCGTTGCCCGCGGGCGGGGCACCGAAGCGCCACCGCGCATCCTCGCGGATGCGCTCGCCGCCCCAATCGGACACGTTGAACGGGGGGTTGGCGAGGACATAGTCGGCGCGCAGATCGGGCAGCTCGTCCTTGTGGAAGCTGCCCTCGCTGTTCCAGCGGATGTCGGCGTCGATGCCGCGCACCGCCAGATTCATCATCGCCAGCCGCCACGTCGTGTGGTTCGACTCCTGGCCGTAGATGGCGATGTCGCCGATCCGGCCGCCGTGGCTCTCGACGAACTTCTCCGACTGGACGAACATGCCGCCGGAGCCGCAGCACGGATCGTAGACCCGGCCCTTGTAGGGCTCCAGCATCTCCACCATCGTGCGGACGACCGAGCGCGGCGTGTAGAACTCGCCGCCGCGCTTGCCCTCGCTGCCGGCGAACTGGCCGAGGAAATATTCGTAGACGCGCCCGAGGACGTCGCGCGATGCGTCGGCGCCGTCCTTGAAGCCGATGCCCGAGATGAGGTCGATCAGCTCGCCCAGCATCACCGCGTTGAGGCCGGGGCGAGCATAGTCCTTGGGCAGCACGCCCTTCAGACCGGGATTGACCTTCTCGATCTCCAGCATGGCGTCGTCGACGACCTTGCCGACGCCTGGCTGGCGGGCGCTGGCCTGCAGATGCGACCAGCGGGCAAGCGGCGGTACCCAGAACACGTTGTCGGCGCGGTACTCATCCTCGTCCTCCGCCCCATCCGGATACTCGGCCAGCAGCAGCGCGCGCTTAGCCTCGAATCCTTCGGAGATGTGCTTGAGGAAAATCAGCCCGAGCGCGACATGCTTGTAGTCCGACGGCTCCATGTTGCCGCGCAGCTTGTCGGCCGCGCGGAAAAGCTCTGCCTCGAATCCGAGGTCTCCGCCCTTCGGCGCCTTGGTGGCCTTCGCTGCCCGAGCCATGATGCTTCCCTGAACGACGCCCTGGTCGTCAGGACAGTGCCACCAGGCTGACACCATAAACCGGGCAAAAACTCAACGCTTCC
The DNA here is from genome assembly GCF_903643065.1 of Sphingomonas bacterium. Taxonomy (GTDB): domain Bacteria; phylum Pseudomonadota; class Alphaproteobacteria; order Sphingomonadales; family Sphingomonadaceae; genus Sphingomonas. Next base: position 14,655 of record NZ_CAHJWX010000006.1, read on the forward strand.
GGTCGATCGGGCAGGGCAGGGACCATCGTTCGCGCGGCTAGATCGTGGTTAAGCCACGTTGCTCTTTGTGCCAATCGAGTGTAGCAACACGCTGTGCAGGCGGTTCCTGCACGCTAGCAATATCAACCACTTAGCCGGCGTGTTATTTGGCTGGGTATCCTGCCGCCCCAGCCGGTGTCGCCGGTCTTGTCGAGCATGCGCGCCTAACCAGGTCGGCGAGCAAGTGCGGCTCCATGTTATCCCCACGACCAGCTCTTTCCGAGCGGTGGGTTGCCGCCGGTGACCTGCCGGGCCAGCCAGATCGCGATCGCGCCGAACTCGGTCAGCACACGGCCATCGTCGAGCACCAGCGTCGGCACCTTGCTCTTGGGATTGATCGCCTTGAACCAGGGCTCCTTCAGCACGCCGCCCTCGACGTCGACCTGCTCGGTCTCACACGGTCGCCCGATCTCCGCGAGCAGGACATGCGTGCCGATCGCGCAGGTGTGCGGACGCCAGTAGAGCTTCGTGGCATGATCCCTGATGTCGCCGGCCGGAAGAGGTCGCGCAGGCCCTGCACCGAGCGCTCGGGTTGTTCCAGCGCGGCGACGTGGCTGACGGATAGGCAAGGCCGGCATCGACCGGCACCATGGGCCGGAGCCGGGAGTTTCCGCTCGACGTGACACTCGTGTCGAGCGACGATCCAGATGGAAGGACGATGATCATGCGCCACATCTTCTCCGCGATCGCGATCGCGTCCCTGCTGGCCGGCGGCCCGGTGATCGCCAGCGTCAAGCCGTGCCGCGACGCCAGTGGCAAGGTGGTCACCTGCAAGAAGCCGCGGAAGGAGTCGCCGCGCTGGAAGGATGCGGCGGGCCGCTTCGTCGCCTGCCCGCCGCCCGCCGACCAGCCGCGCCATCCCCCTTCCTGATCCCTCTCGGGAGCGGCAACGCTTCGTCGCGGAACCACCCACATTCGTCCCTGATCGCCGGCCGCTCCGGAACATCGGGCCTCGACAACAGCTTAGCCTGCACGTCGATCAGGATCGAGGCGCGGTTCATGCCGCACCGTCCCCGGCGGCACTGCCATCCAGCAGCGTCCAGAAGGTACGGTCTTGTCCGATACAGACGAACTGCGCTTGCCCGTCGTCGAGGAGCAGGTCTCGGTCGAGCGGCGCAGGGTCGAGACCGATCACGTGCGCGTGCGTACCGTTGTCGACACTCGCGAGGAGCTGGTCAGCGAGACGGTGGAGGTCGGGTCGCTGGACATCGAGCGCCGACCGGTCGACCGCGCCGTCGCCACGCCGCCGCCGCCGCGCGAGGAGGGTGATGCCACCATCATCTCCGTCGTCGAGGAGCGGCTGGTCGTCACCCGGCAGCTCTTCGTAATCGAGGAGGTGGTCGTCCGCCGCGTCATCGCCCGCGAAACCGTCTCCATGCCCGTCACGCTGCGCACGATGCGCGCCGTGGTGGAGCGTGACCCCGTCCACCAGCAGGAAGACCATTGATGGCCGAACCCGACGATCGCCGCACCAGCGGCGCACCTCCCACCCATGTCCATATCGAGAAGAAACGGACGAACTGGCTTGCCTGGCTGGCGTTGCTGGCCGGCATCCTCGCGCTGCTGTTCGCGCTGAGCCGCTGCAATCGCGCGCCGGACGTGGCCGCTGCGCCACCGGCCGGCGACAACACGGTTGTTGCGCAAACCGCGGACGCGCCGCAAGCGACGCCGCTCGGCGTGTCCGGCCTGGGCGGCTATCTCGGCGGCACGGCCCCAGCGCCGGCGACGTTCACGTTCGAGAAGATCAACTTCGACACCGCGAAGAGCGACATCCGGCCGCAGGATCAGGCGGAGGTCACGCAGGTCGCCGCCGTGCTCAAGCAATATGGCAACAGCCATGTCCGCATCGCTGGCTATGCCGATGCGCGCGGGTCCGAACCGGCCAACGTCCAGCTCGGCAAGGACCGCGCCGAGGCGGTCAAGGCCGCGCTGGTCCGACAGGGCATCGACGCCGGTCGCATCGCCACCGCGTCCGGCGGCGAGACCGACCCCGTCGGCACCAACGCCACCGCCGGCGGCCAGGCGGAGAACCGCCGGACCGAACTCGTCGTCACCCAACGCTGAATCCGTCCCCCAAGGAGAATACCCATGTCCCGTACCATTACCGCGATGTTCGATACCCGCGCCGACGCCGAGGCCGGCAAGGCCCGCCTGGAAGCGGCCGGCATCGACGCCGCCCACGTCAACGTCCACGACGACTCCACCCACCAGACGAGCGGCGCGCAGTCGACGCACACGGACCAGGGCACCTGGGCGTCGATCAAGCACGCCTTCCTTCCCGACGAGGATCGCCACACCTATGAGGAAGGTTTCCGTCGCGGCCATGCCGTGCTGACCGCTGACGTCGCCGACGAGCATGCCGACGACGCCGTCCGCGCGCTGGAGGAGGCGAACTCGGTCGACGTCGACCAGCAGGCGGCCGGCTGGCGCGAGTCCGGCTGGGATTATCAGGGCGGCCAGACCGGTCAGTCGGCCGGGTTGTTCGGCGCGAGCGGCGCCACCGATGCCGGGCTGGCGACCGGCTCGGCCCGCCAGGGCTCGACGGAGGAGGTCATCCCCGTCGTCGAGGAGCAGCTGGTCGTCGGCAAGCGCGAGGTCGACCGTGGCGGCGTCCGCGTCCGCTCCTACGTGTCGGAGACGCCTGTCCACGAGCAGGTCCGCCTGCGCGAGGAGCGGGTGGACGTCCAGCGCCGGCCGGTGGATCGCGCGGTTGACACGCTGTCGGGCGATGCCTTCCAGGAGCGCACGATCGACATGACCGCCACCAGCGAGGAAGCCGTCGTCGGCAAGACCGCGCGCGTCGTCGAGGAGGTGGTCGTCTCCAAGACCGCCGGCGAGCGGACGGAGGAGATCGACGACACCGTCCGCAAGACGGAGGTCGAGATCGATCGCGACGGCACCGACACGCGCGGTGGAACCACCGGCTTCGGAACGTCGAGCAAGCGCTAGGCAAAAGGTTGGGCCCCGCGCGCGAGGATCGCGCGCGGGGCCCACGCCCTTCCGGGGCGAATGAGAGGCGAACGACGATGGACGACACGATGACCAGCGGAGCGTCGGCCGGCGCCGTCTCCCGCCCGCTTTCACCCGAGGAGCCCGCTGGCGCCCCCGCGGCCGCCGAGGCGACCAGATCGCTCGCCGGGCAGGCCCGACAGGCGCTGACGGGTGCGCTGGACGGCCAGAAGGGTGCGGCCGCCGACATGGTGGAGCAACTGGCGCAGACGGTGAAACGGTCGGGCGAGCAGTTCGAGGGCCAGCAGGACTGGATCGCCAGCGCCATCGGGCGTGGTGCGCAGGAGCTGAACGCGCTCGCCGGGACGTTGCGCGACAAGGATCTGGGCGATCTCTCGGCGGAGATGGGAAGTTTCGCCCGTCGGCAGCCCGCGCTGTTCGTGGCCGCCAGCGCCGCCGCCGGTTTCGCGCTCGCGCGCATCGGCAAGATCGCGGCGGCCGACCTGTCGCGCGCCGATCTACCGACCCTGCCGGAGGCCGCTCATGACGGGCAGTGATCCCCGCGATACCCCTTCGCTGGGTTCGCTCGCCGGCGGGCTCGCGGGCGATGTCGGCGATCTGGTGCGCGGCGAGCTGGCGCTGGCGCGGGCCGAGTTCGACGGCAAGCTGCACGGCCTGATCGCCGGCGGCGTGTCGCTGCTCGGTGGCGCGCTGGTCGCGTTCGCCGGTCTGGTGGTGGTGCTGGAGGGCGGCGCCGCCGTGCTGGCGATGTGGCTGCCGACCTGGGCGGCGCTGCTGATCGTCGGCGTCGTCATCGTCGCGGTCGGCGGGCTGATCGCGCGCGCGGGGCTCGCCAGGCTGTCGATCCGGAACCTCACCCCCGATCGCACGGCGGCGAACCTGTCCAAGGACGGCCGCATCCTCAAGGAGCATTTGTGATGGCCGAGGCCACAACCGACACCGACCAGATCGAGCACGATCTGGCCGAGACCCGCGCGCGCATGGACCGCCGCCTCGACGAGCTGGGCACCAAGCTGGCGCCCAACCAGATCGTCAACGACGCGCTGGCGCACGTCACGGGCGGCGACGGCGCCGATTTCGCGCAGACGCTGATCGCCAGGGCCAAGGCCAACCCGGTTCCGGCGGCGCTGGCGGGGGTCGGGCTGGCCTGGCTGCTGGCGGCGAACGGGACCAAGCAGGCCCGTGGCAAGCCCGACCTGCCGACGCGGCTGCGCTCCGCCGAGGCGGGTGTGGTGCGGCTGGCGGACGAACATCCCGACGTGCACGCCAGCCGCCTCGACGACGCGCGCGGCCAGGTGCTCGGGATTGCGCGGGGCGCATCCGATACCGCCGCCGCTTATGCGCAGCGGATCAAGGACGCGGTGGCGGCGGCCAGCCACGGCGTGGGGCAGGCGTCGCACGATCTGGTCGGAACGGGACCGCTGACCAGCAGCCCGCTCGTGCTCGGCGCGGTGGGCGCGACGATCGGTCTGATCGCCGGCGCGCTGCTGCCGGTCAGCGAACAGGAGCGCGGGCTGTTCGGCGACGTCGCGGGCCAACTGCGCGGCCAGGGTCGTGATCTCGCGCAGCGGGCGGTGGATCGCGGCGCGCGGGTCGCGCGCGAGACGCTCGGCGCCGCCCAGGAGAGCGCGCAGACGCACGGGCTCACGGGCGACAAGCCGGTGGGCGCGCTGATCGGCGAGTTGAAGAGCGGCGATCTGCTCGACCATGCGAAGCAGGCGGCGCGGGAAGTCGTCGACGCGGGCAAGGACAGCCTGCACGCGCAACTCGGCGACGGCGATGATGGCCAGCGCTGACGACCGCGCGGGAGCACGCGACATAGACCCATCGACACGGCAGGCCGAGGCGACGGAACAGGCCGTCGTCGCGGCGGTCGAGACCAAGGCGGTGCTCACCCGCCAGCGCTATCTCACCTTCCTGATTCTGCTGCTCGCGGCGTGGGTGGCGCGCGGGTTCCTCTTGCCGCTCGCCTGGGCGGCGGTGCTGGCGGTCGCCGAATGGCCGCTCTATCGCAGGGCGCTCGTCCGGGCGCCACGGCATGGCGGCCTGCTGGCGCTGGGCTTCACGCTGGCGACCGCGCTGCTGGTCATCCTGCCGATCTCGCTGGCGGCGGTGGCGCTGGCCCAGGAGAGCCAGGCGGCGCTGGGATGGCTCGCGCAGGTGCAGAAGACCGGGCTGCAGGAGCCCGCCTGGCTCGGTGCGCTGCCGCTGGTCGGCGGCAGGGCCGACGCGTTCTGGCGCGACCATATCGGCAACCCGCAGGCGGCGAACGAGCTGCTGGGCACGCTGAGCGCCGGCTCGCTGCTCGGCTGGACGCAGTCGGTGGGGGGTCAGGTGGCGCACGGCACGCTGCTGTTCCTGATCACGCTCGTCGCCCTGTCCGGGTTGCTGGCGCGCGGCGCCGCCATCGCCGAGCAGGCGGGGCAGGTCGCGCGGCGCATGCTGGGCGGGTTCGGCGAGCAGTTCCTCGACCGGCTGGTCGCGGCGATGCGCGCGACGCTGAACGGTACGGTGCTGGTCTCGGTGGGCGAAGGCGCGCTGGTCGGGGTCGGCTATGCGATCGCGGGCGTGCCGCGCCCGCTGTTGTTCGCGGTCCTGACGATCGCGCTCGCGATGGTCCCGTTCGGCGCCTGGCTGGCGTTCGGCGCCGCGACGCTGATCCTGCTGGTGCAGGGCAACCTGCTCCCCGCCGCGCTGCTGTTCGGCTTCTCGGTCGTGGTGATGACGGTGGGCGACAACGTGCTGCAGCCCCGGGTGATCGGCAGCGCGGTCAAGCTCCCGTTCCTGCTCGCGATCGTCGGCACGTTCGGCGGGCTGGAGAGCCTGGGGCTGGTCGGCTTGTTCGTCGGGCCGGTGGTGATGGTCGCGATGCTGCTGATCTGGCGTCAATGGATGCAGGCAGGCCGCCGCCTGTAGGAGGGCGACGCGGTGCTGGCGCGGGCCAGCTTCTCAGGGCGGCACATGTGTCACTCAAAGTCGCGCCGGGCGAGGTGTACTAATTCGTTGTCCCGACTGATGACGACTTCGAATAGCTGATCGTCGACGCACTATCACCCGTGCGCGCGCCAGCACGCCTCGGCGCGCCAGTAGATATCCTTTCGATCGGTACTTCCGCACTGCGAACGCCCTTGGTCTAGGAGCCGTGGACATTTACCGGAGCCATAGGATGGCGGCGGCGATAGTGACGACGGCGAGGTAGTTGCGGGCGGT